>CADEEX010000068.1 GCA_902826465.1 uncultured Acidobacteriota bacterium | reverse complement strand
CCTGTTCGCCACCGTGCAGGTGCAAACGCCAAAGAAGCTGACCAAGGAACAGCGCCACCTGCTCGAGCAGCTGTCAGAGGTGCTGCCGAAGGAAAAATTCCAGCCGCGCGGCCACGGCGAGCCCCACGACGAACGCAACCTGTTCGATCGCGTCAAGGACATGTTCGGGTGACGAAGTACCCCGCCCTCGACATTTCCGGCGTCGACAGCGACCTGCTCGAGGCGCTGGTCGACGACTACGCTCCCACCGCCGCTCAGCCGCTCGAGCCCGGCACCACTTACTTCTTCACCGACGGCCACTCCCGCGACCTCGCCCACGCGGCAATTTCCGCGGCCTGGCCGTCAGCCGCCGTGCACGCCCGCGACGTGGACGATGAAGACTGGGCCAGACGATCGCAGGAGAACCTGAAACCGGTCACCGTCGGCCGCATGACGGTGTCGCCGCCCTGGCACAAGCGTGCTGCAACCCCCACCCTCGAACCTCCGACCTCGAACCTCGAACCTCCACCCTCGAGCCCCGAGTCCCGAGCCCCCAGCCTCGAGTCGATCGAGATCGTCATCGCACCGTCGATGGGCTTCGGCACCGGTCACCACGCCACGACGAGACTGTGTCTGGCGGCACTGCAACGACTCAATCTCACTGGACAACGCGTGCTCGACGTCGGCACCGGATCGGGCGTCCTGGCCATCGCCGCCCGCGCGCTTGGCGCGGCGTCAGCCGTTGGCCTCGACTACGACGCCGATGCGATTCAGGCAGCGCAGGAGAACCTCGACGCCAATCCGGCCATCGATCAGGTGCGCTTCGACACCGGCGACCTGCGCGACGTCGGCATGGCCCCGGCCGATGTCGTCCTCGCCAACCTGACGGGCGCACTGCTCGTCCAAAGCGCGTCGCTGCTGGTGGCGGCGGTGCGTCCTGGCGGTCAGCTGATCCTGTCGGGCCTGCTGGCCCACGAGCGCGACGAGGTCGTGGCCGCGTTCGACGCGATGGCCAGCGTGAGACACGAAGCGGTCGAAGACGGGTGGGTTGGCCTGACCCTCGACCATCGGAGCCGTTCGGCGGTCTAATACAGACGTTCGGGAGGATGAACCGATGATGCCGCGCACCACCGTTCTGGCCGTTGTCGGATCCCTCCTCGTCGCGAGCATGGCAGCGGCGCAGACGCCTCAGCCACCCCCACCACCCCAGGGCAACGGACAGCGTCCGGCTCGCGATCGCGCGGCCACACGCCCGGCGCCCGTGGGCACCGGGCGACTCTCAGGTCGAGTCGTGGCAGCCGACACAGGACGCCCGCTCGCGCGCGTACGCGTGTTGGCGACGAGCAACGAACTGCCCGGGGGACGCGCCACCACCACCGACGATCAGGGTGCCTTCCAGATCACCGCCCTTCCCGCAGGGCGCTACAACGTGAATGCGTCCCGCAGCGGGTTTGTGAACATGTCGTACGGCCAGCAACGACCGCGGCAGGCGGGCACACCGCTGCAGCTGGGCGACGGACAGACGGTCGGGGATCTCAACTTCAGCCTGCCGCGCGGCGGCGTCATTACCGGCCAGATCGTCGATGACATGGGCGAGCCGCTGGTTGGCGCCAATGTCACTGTTCAGCGATACGAGTCCACACCAGCAGGGCGACGCCTGATCCCTGCCGGTCAGGGCAGCACTGACGATCGCGGCAGCTACCGCGTCTGGGGACTGATGCCGGGTGACTACTATGTCAGCGCCTCGGTCAGGAACTTCAACATGATGACCGCCGGAGGCTTCGGGTTGGCTGAGCCGGTCGTGATCACCAACGTCGCGGGCGAACCCGGCACGGCCGTATTCTCGTCAACGGTCTCGTCCACGTCGTTCAACGCCGTGGCTGGCGTGGCCGTAGCCGCAGCGGTCACGGACGGGCCCGACGTCACCACGCAACGCGTGGCCCTCGCGCCGACCTACTACCCGGGTGTGACGCAGATGTCGAGTGCACAGCCGGTCGTCGTGGCGGCTGGCGCGGAGGCGACGGGCGTCAGTTTCGGCGTGCTGGTCGTGCGCACGGCGCTCATCCGCGGACAGGTGACGATGTCTGACGGCAAGGCGCCGGCCCGCGGCAACGTGATGCTCATGCCCGAAGGATCCGTTGGGGCTGGGCCAGGATCGACGCTCGGCAGCGGTATCCAGGCCAATGGCAGCTTCAGCATCGGCTACGTGCCGCCTGGCCAGTACACGCTGCGCGCCAGAGGCGGCACGAACGAATCGCCGCAATTCGCCCAACAGTCGATCTCGGTCGGCGACGGTGACACGCAGAACGTGTCGCTCATCCTCGCGCCAGGAACGACGCTGAGCGGTACCGTGTCCTTCCAGGGGAGCGGCGCCGTGAGCGCTCCCGACCCGGGTCAGGTGCGTGTGATGGTGCAGGCGGCCGACGGCGCGGAATTTGGCGTCAGCAGCGCCAGAGTCGATCGCGAGGGTCGGTTCACGATGACCGGGCTCACCGCCGGATCGTTCTGGCTCCGTGCGCAGGGCAATCTTCGCGGCTGGGCGCTGAAGTCGATCCTTGTCGATGGACACGACGCACTCGACGCGCCATTCGAGGTCCGCGGCAGCCAGCCGGTCTCCGGAATCAGCGTCGTCTTCACCGACCGCATCAGCGAGATCAACGGCACCCTCACCGACCGGCAGCAGCAGCCGCTCAGTGGTTATACCGTGCTGGCGTTTCCGACCGACGCCCTGTTGTGGCGGCCTCAGACGCGTCGCATCATGACGGCGCGACCCGACCAGAACGGCCGGTTTCAGTTGCGCGGATTGCCGCCGGGCGACTACTACCTCACGCCAGTCGACTCGATCGAGCCGGGCGACGCCTACGAACCGGCGTTCCTCGAGCAGCGCGTGGCAAACGCCGCGCGCATCTCACTCGCCGAGGGCGAGTCGAAGACGCAGGGATTTACGCTGTCTGCGCCGTAGATTCTGGATGCTAGATGCTCAGCGCGCGCGCCAGAGCGTCATTTTGACGGCGAAGATGTTGTCGCCGGCTTCCGAGAACGCACCGAACAGATCGCCCATTCCCGCATGAGAGCCGACCACGTTCGGCCCTGAGGCCTGCACCGCCGGCGTCGCGCGATTCTGCTGCCACACCAGGAACAGCAGGCTGCCCGGACGCCATTCCCACCTGAAGACCACGTTGCTGCGGAACGACCGGTTGTTCTGATCGCGGTTGGTGATATTGAACGTCTTCGGACCGTCGGTGACCACGTAGCTGCGGTCCGCGAGGCGCGTGATGGTCGTGCCGTCGGTGCCGTAGAGCCGCAGGTCGCGATCGCGCGGCTTGGCCAGTTCGCCGATGCCGCGGTAGCCGACCGTCGCCACGAACGGCTCCGCGTAGACGTCGAGCGTCATGTCGGGCCTGAACGTGTAATTGACGCGGAACTGCATCGACAGCGTCGTGCGGTCGAGCAGGCCGAAGATGTAACGGTTGTTGTAGGTGTTGACCCTGGTGTCGTCGGCGATCGTCGTCAGGTACTGACGACCGAGTGGTCCACTGAAGATGATGCCGTTGCCGCCGGTTTCGTTCAGATAGTTCGGTGACACCGAGAGCTGCAGCGAGGGGGACGGCCGCGCTGACACGCTCGCCGAACTGTCGTACGAGCGCTCGCCGAACTCATTGCCTCGCACCACCTGGTTGAAGCTCCAGTTGGTCGTCGCGGCGTTGTTGTTGCGCTGCGTCATCGAGACACTCCAGCCACGAGGGGTTCCCATGGCCGGACCGCCACGGGTCTGCTGGGCATCGTTGCCGCGCAGGAAGTAGCTGCTATTGACGTTCGTGACCCAGAAGTTCTTCCACGTCAGCGAGTTGTTGTTCGAGAACGTCTTGCGGACGCCGAGATCGGTGTCGAAGTACCAGTAGTTGTTCTCGCTGAGCTGAAACGAGTAGCCGCGGAAGATCTTGCCTGGACGCGTCTCGCGATACTGAATGCGCGGACCACCCGTGAAGTCGCCGGCGAAATTCAGGCGCCCGAAGTCGAGCGGATCGAACTCGGGCGACTCGATCATGATGTTGGCGCCCCACAGCCAGTGTCGGCCGGCAATCTTGTTGAGGCTGCCGACAATCTGCGCGTCTTCGATCGAACGACGCGTGTCGTCAAATCGTTGACGAGTCGAATCGATGCGGTGCAACACATGTCCGCTGGCCCGCTGCACTCGTGCGATCTGTGACGGCTCGCCGTCGAGATACGTGAGGCCGACATTTCCAGCGAACTCGTAGGTACGCCGGGCGAACCGGATCCGGGTGTCGGCACCGACCGTAATGGCGTTGCGATTGAGCTGCCCGGCGAGGAACTCCTGCGGGTCGAGATCGCGATGCACCATCGTGAAGTGCGCGCCGAACGTCGACGCCTGCGTGCCGAACTGCTGAATCACGCGACCGACCACCCACTGTGCGAGCGGCGCCACCTTCTGCTCGGACAGGACGCCGTTGATGGAGACGCCTGCCTTCTCTTCGCTCGTGACGGCCGCCAGCAGGCCAATGGAGGTATTGGGCTTCAGCCGCCCTGTCAGCTTCGCCGCGCCAAGAATCTGCGTCGCCGACGGATAGTCCTGAAACTGCGGATTGCCGACGACCAGGGAACCGCCGGGAGGAACCGCCGCCGGTCGCGCCCCAATACGCCGCGAGTAGTAGTAGTTGCTGGTGCCGGCGGCGAGCACGTTGCTGCCTTCAATGAAAAACGGTCGGCGCTCGTCGAAAATCACTTCGAACACCGACAGGTTCAACTGGGCCGGATCCGCTTCCACCTGCCCGAAGTCTGGATTGATGGTCGTATCGAGCGTCAGGTTCGAGCCGATGCCGATCTTGACGTCGGCGCCCACTCGCCCTGTCAGATTCTTCCCATCGTCGAACGGATTGTTCAGATCGCGATTGCCGGGGACGCGGGAACCGCCAGAGAGGTACGGCAGTGTCTCGAGGCGCTGCTTCGGGCTGACACCGACGATGCCGCGCAGGTCGCCGAAGCGGGAGGCCCAGCCGGTATTGGTGCGGCCGATGAGCATCCAGTAATCCTGCTCGTTGATGGTCGGGCGATAGCGGCGAATCTGCAGTCCGAAGACACGCTCGGGCGATTCGTTGAAGCGGAGCTGATTGAACGGAATCCAGAGTTCGGCCGTCCAGCCGTGCTCGTCGATCTGTGTGCGCGCGCGCCACACCGGCGCAAACTCGACGTCTTCGTCGCTCTGGCTGTCGGTGGCGTGGAAGTGATCGATGCGCACGCCGGACGCCGTGACGCCGAACGCATAGGCCGTGCGCCGGTCGATGAACGTGTCGAGCTCGATGATGAGCGATTCGGCCTGATCGGTGTCGTCACGGCGGCTCATGGGCGCCTGCACCTGACCGTCGCTGCTCTCCATGCGGGCACCGACCCAGAGGGCATGCTCGTCGTAGACGAAGCGGATGTCCATCCTGTCGGTGGGAGGCGCGTTCTCGACCGGCTCCTGCTGAACGAAATCGGTGACCGGCGTCGCCGTCTGCCAGAACGGCTCGTCGAGTCGACCATCGAGACGGACGGTGCCGTCGCTGATCCTCGACGCCTGCGCCTGCTTGCGCGGCGCGTCGGTGGAGACTGATCGCTGGCCGGGAACGCCCTGTCCTGCGATCGCAGCTGAACTAAGAGAGATGACCAGCGCACACGAGAGCGCAAGCCCTTTCAAGGGTCGTGACATGAACCGCCGCTATCCCGGAATGAAACGAACGCTTATGAATGCCGGAGGACTCGTGATGCTAACACAGGGGTTTACGCGTCCCAGAGGAAGCTCAGGATGCTGACCGCCACAACCGGCACCGCGTCGGCTCGGAGTGTGCGGGCACCGAGCGACAGCAGGCGCGCCCCGGCGGCCTGCGCCTGCCGCTGCTCGTGTGCGTCCCACCCACCTTCGGGACCGATCCAGACGCTGGCGTCCTGCGGCGTCGGCTCGTGTCGCAACACGTTGATGGGTCGCACCGGCGAGGCCTCAGCGATCGGCTCGCCGGCCGCAGGCGGCTCCTGCGGCTCAACCAGCATGATGGCGAGGGCGGGGCTCGGCTCGAGCCACGCATTCTCGAATGTCAGCGGCGTGCAGATCTCGGGAACAACCGCCCGCTTCGACTGCTTGGTCGAGGCCAGGGCGACCCGGCGCCAGCGGTCAAGCCTGGCGCCGCGCATCAGGGCGGCCACCGTCACTTCGGTGCGCCTGGTGACCACTGGCTGAATCGTCGTGACCCCGAGCATCACCGCATCGCGAATGACGTCGTCCATCTTGTCGCCCTTGAGGACCGCCTGGACGAGCGTGATCCGCACCTGCGACTCCGCGGCCGGATCGACGCGCGACAGCAACTGGACGCGCACGTCGCGGCGACTGGCAGACGCGACGCGGGCCAGGAACTCGTGGCCGCGCCCGTCGAACACGGCGACCTCGTCGCCCGCGCTCAATCGCAGCACGCGCGTGAGGTGTTCGGCCTCGTCGCGCGGCAGGTCCACGACCTCGTCACCCGGGTCGAGGGTCGGTGCGAAGAAGCGGTGCATCCTATTTCGGCACGGCGATCGCGGCGCCGCCGCCACCGGCGCTGCCTCCCCCGCCACCTGAATAACCTGAGGGCGACGCGCTGCCGCCACCACCACCACCGCCACCACCACCGTCACTGCTCGCGGCCCCCCCGTCGCCTGACCCACCGCCACCTCGCGACACCGCCGACTGCGGCGCGCGCTCGACAATCCGGGTGTAGCCACGTCCCTTCACCGCTTGCCCTGGCGTCTGGTCGACATTGCCCGAGACCACCGTCGGGACTTGTACGTACCCAGACCATTGCCAGTAGTTGGAGGCGAGGCCGCCAAATCCACCGAAGCCCCCGTACAGGCCTGAATACAAGCCTGAGTAGTACGAACCGAACGGCGCGAAATAGAGCGCGTAGGGATTGACGGCGCTGTTGATCCCGGCCTGCACCTGCGGATCACTGAATGAGCCGAAGTCGACGTCCGAGCTTCGTTGACGGCGCACTTCGAATCGACGCGGATACGCGCGAGCCACGAGCAGATCGAGCACGCTCTCGTCCACGCCATGGTCGGCGAGCAGCACCAGCGTCCGCTTGTCGATTGCGACCTGTGCCTGCGTTTCCATGAGCCAGGTTTGCACGGCGACGCTATCGGTCTGCTCGTGGGCCTCGAGCACATCCTCGGCGGTGATCGCGCCAATTCTTGCCGGCGGCGCCGGTGGCAGCTGCTCCCGACGCGCCAGCAGACTCTCCGGCCATCCGTTACGGTCGCGCACATAGCGACGCACGCGAACGCGGGTCTCACCGTCGTCCAGCACCGTCTGCACATCGAGCCATTCGGACGGATGGGCCAGCGTCGCAATGCCTGCCGTGCGAAGTGTCGGACGATCGGCGCACCGCAGCTCGGACCGCGTCAGAAGGCGTTCGCCATCGGCCGACCACTGCGCGCGTCGTTCGCCCTGGCACTGCTTGTCGACGAACGGCTGCGGCGTTCCGTCGGCGACGATCGTTTCCTCGAGCAGTTGTCGATCGCCGGAGAAGGTGAGCATCCTCACACCACGGCCATCGTCTGTTGGCATGACGCACTGCCGCATCGAGGCATCGGCAGCGCCGTCATTCGACGCCCAGCACCCGATCCACGATGCCCAACGCGCATCAGGCACGGGCGCGGCCGTCTGCGGCGCCGCCGCAGCAATGGGCGCGTGTGAAAGGAGCACGACTGACGTGAGGAGCGACGTGAGGAGCAGTGAGCGGTGCATTCGGTTCATCACATCCCTCTTTAGAACATCACGCTCAAGCCGGTGGTGGTGCGGAAGCCCGACAGGTTGATGCCGTCGAATCCGACGAAGTCGTCCGTCAATGACGAACGGACCCAGGTGTACTTGCCGTCCACCTTCAGGTACAGCCCGCGCCAGATCTGCAGGTCGGCGCCCCCCTGCAGATACGAACCGGTGCCCCACCCGCTCGAACGCAGGAAGCTTCGGAAGATGCTGCGGTCCTCGACATCGACAAACTGACCCGATTGCGATAGGCGATAGTGACCGACGTTCAGTCCAGCCCCCACGAAGGGGCTGACACGGCGCGGCACGAAGACAAACTGACTCAGACGACGACCGCGCCCGAGCGGCAGGTAGCGCATGCCGACCGTCATGTTCGCGGTGGTCAGTCTGGTTTCCTGCTGGATTGGATCGCGGTTCGCGAACACGAAGTCGCGGTACTCGGAGCCCACGCGCCGACGCCCGCCTTCCACCCCTGTGACGATGTCGACATGTGGCGCGAGGGTCACGCCGACCTCGAGGACGGCGGCGGCCGACCGGAAGTCTGAGGGCGCCAGCGTCAAGTGGTTGTTGAAGAAGGTGAAGATGTCGCCGTCGGCGCGCGGATACACCATCGACCCGCCCACGCTCAGCCAGCCACGTGGCGCGCGCAGCATGAAATCCGGCGAGTTCGGTGAACGCGTGAGAGGCGGCGAGGTTGGGCGCTGCGCGTCATCGTCCGCGTTCGATTGGGGGACTGCGCCGAGCAGCATCAGGCCCAGCAACAGCAGGATCCGAGGTGTCATCGACCCTCCGGCGACTCAGAACAGCAGGCAGCGTGGCAAGGCGGAGTATATCGCTCTGGTATACTCCCCTTCGGTGTTTTTTCGCGGTCAGATCATCGGTAAGTACAAGGTCCTCTCGACGATCGGCAGCGGCGGATTCGGCACGGTTTATCTCGCGGAAGACACCTGGATCGACAAGAAAGTCGCGCTGAAAGTACCCCACAAGCAGACCGTCGACTTCGGCGAACTGCTGCGTGAGCCGCGCCTCCTCGCCAGCCTCAACCATCCCAACATCGTCACGATTCTCACGGCCGAGAAGCAGGAGAACGTCTTCTTCATCGTGATGGAGTACGTGACCGGCGAGACGCTCGAGTCGATCATCGCCAAGACTGGTGCGCTCGACCTGGCGACCGCCCTCGACTACACCTGTCAGATCTGCAACGCGATCGATCATGCGCACAAGCACGGCGTGCTGCACCGCGATCTGCGCCCGTCGAACGTCCTGGTGTCCGACAGCGGCCTCGTCAAGGTCGCCGATTTCGGCACGTCGCGCTTCCTCGAGATCGCCGCGCACGGCACCACGGTGATTGGCAGCCCGCCGTACATGGCACCCGAGCAGTTTCAGGGTAAGGCGGTGTTTGCGAGCGATCTCTACTCACTCGGCGTCACCATGTTCCAGATGCTGACGGGCGACCTGCCGTACGACACGCCGTCGCCGTCTGATCTCGATCGCCTGATGCGCGGCGACATGCAGATTGCCCCGCGACTGAGGAACCCGAAGGTGCCGAAGGCCATCAACGACGTCGTCGTCAAGGCCATGGCGCCAGACATTCACCTGCGCTATCAGCGCGCCAGCGACGTGCTCGACGACCTGCTGGCCGCGCGAAACACCCCGCGCCGGGTCGCGCGACAAACGCCGCCGGGCGACCAATCGGCCGCCGATCACAGCGACGACATTCAGAGCCGTCTCCGGGCGCGTGAAACGCCGCAAGCCCGCTTCTGCTGGCATTGCCGCAAACCGCTGCACGCCCGCACCGACCGCTGCCCGTTCTGCGGAGAGAAACAGTAGGCCTTCGGCTTTAGGCTCTAGCCTTTGGGAGGGTCACGTATACTTTCCGCGTGAAACGCGTCACGACCGTTGACTGGCGTCATCTGCTGCTGGCCGCTGGCCTGGCGACGGCGCTCGACGCGTCACCGCTCCTCGCCCAGGCGCCTGGCTCGTTGACGGTGCTTCGCGAGGCGGCCGCCAACGGCAACGCCGCTGCGCAGTACGCCCTTGGCGCCACGGCGGAGAAGAACGGCGACATGGGCGACGCGTTCCTGCTGTACCAGCAAGCCGCCCTCATGGGCTATGCGGGCGCACAGTTTCACGTAGCGCGTCTGCTGGAAACGGGCAACGGCGTGGCGCCCGACTACATGGCGGCCGAGGCCTGGTATCGGCAGGCGGCCGCGGCGAAGTTCGCGCCGGCCGTCGCCCGGGTGCAGCGGCTCGATGCCGCGCGTCAGTACGAGCGAGCCAGAGCCGCTCGAGCAGGCGCTCCCCCCGCGCCGGCCGCGTCAGGGATCTCCATTCCAGCAGCCGCCGCGCCTCCCGTCATGCCTGCCCTGTCAGTGTCGCGTCCGCCGACCGACTGGGTCCGCGCCGGCATGTACGCCGTCGCAGCCCTGCTCGCGGTGGGCGTGTTCGTCGCACTGCCAGGACTGGCCGGCCGCCGACGACGCCGATGACGGCGGTGACAGTTCGGCCCAGGCTTCGGGCCTCAGGCTCTCGGCGTGAGGCTTTTCGCTCCCGGCCCTCCAACCCCTAACCTCCGCCCCCGACCTCCAACCTCCAACCTCCGTCTCCGTTCCTGTCCTGTACAATTACGCATGGCTTTTACAGGTACGGGCAAGATCTGGATGAACGGAAAGTTCGTCGAGTGGAAGGACGCGAATATTCATATCGCGTCGCACGTCATCCACTACGGCAGCGGCGTCTTCGAAGGCGCGCGCTGTTACTCCACTCCCAAGGGGTCGGCCTGCTTCCGCCTGGATGAGCACCTGGTTCGCCTGATCAACTCGGCCAAGATTTACCGGATGGCGTACGCCCTCGACTTCGACGGCTGGCGCGACGCTGTGCTCGAGACGATTCGCGTCAACGACATGAAGGCCTGCTACATCCGCCCGCTCATTTATCGCGGCTACGAAACGCTCGGCGTCAACCCGCTTGGCAACCCCGTCGACGCGGCCATCATGGTGTGGGAATGGGGCGCCTACCTCGGTGCCGAAGCGCTCGAGCAGGGCGTCGACATGAAGGTGAGCAGCTGGGCGCGCATGGCCCCCAATACGCTGCCGGCGATGGCCAAGTCGACCGCCAACTACGCCAACTCCGCCCTCATCAAGATGGAAGCGTTGCTCGACGGCTACTCGGAGGGCATCGCGCTCGACGTCGGCGGTCTGGTCAGCGAAGGCAGCGGCCAGAACATCTTCATCGTCCAGAACGGCACGTTGATCACGCCGCCGGTGGGCGCGTCGATCCTTGCCGGCATCACGCGCGACTCGGTCATGACCCTGGCCCGCGATCACGGCTACAACGTCATCGAACAGGCCATTCCGCGTGAAGCGCTGTATGTGGCCGACGAGGTATTCGTGGTCGGTACTGCGGCCGAAGTGACGCCCATCCGCACCATCGACAAGATCACGATCGGCAGCGGCCACCGTGGCCCGATCACTGCGGCATTGCAGAAGGCGTTCTTCGAAGTGATCAACGGCGACGTGCCGGACGAGCACGGCTGGCTGACCTACGTCTACCCGCACGAGGAACTGCTTCGGGCACACACACCGGCTCACGGCGTCGGCGCCAGGCACTGAATTCAGGCTTTGGGCTTTAGGCTTTAGGCTTTGGGCTTTAGCCCTTCGCGCAGAACTGCGCGTCGTTTCACCTGAAGCCTGACGGTCGAGGGCCGAAGCCTGCAGACGAGGAGCCGCTCCGCCGACATGGTGATCGGAGCCCTCCCTCTGAGCCCTCGTCCATGCACGTAAACGACCTCCTGAAAATCGCCGTCGACCACGGTGCGTCCGACCTGCACCTGAAGGTGGGCACGTTTCCGATGATGCGGGTCCGCGGCTCTCTCCTGCCGGTCAACCGCGACAACCGCCTCGAGCACGACGAGGTCGTCGCGATGGGCGCGGCAATCATGTCGGCGGCGCAGCGGCAGAAGTTCAAGGAATCGCAGGAAGTCGACCTTGCCTACAGCGTGCCAGGCCTCGGGCGCTTTCGCGTGAACGTGTTCCATCAGCGCGGCACGGTCGGCATGGTGCTCCGCGTCATTCCGGTCCAGATTCGCACGGTCGAAGAACTCGGGCTGCCGCCGATTCTGCAGAAGATCGCCTCGGAAGAACGCGGCCTCGTGCTGGTCACCGGCACCACCGGCAGCGGCAAGAGCACCACGCTCGCCGCACTCATCGACTACATCAACCGCGAGCGTTGCGCGCACGTGATGACGGTCGAGGATCCGATCGAGTTCCTGCACAAGGACAACCAGTCGATCGTCAACCAGCGCGAAGTCGCGGTGGACACACGCTCGTTCGCGCAGGCGCTGCGCAGCGCGCTCCGTCAGGACCCCGACGTCATCCTCGTCGGCGAAATGCGCGACTTCGAGACGATTGAAACCGGTCTGCTCGCGGCCGAAACGGGCCACCTCGTGCTGTCGACGCTCCACACACTCGACGCCACTGAAACGATCAACCGCATCATCGCGGTGTTCCCGCCGCACCAGCAGAAGCAGGTGCGCCTGCAGCTGGCCAGCGTGCTCAAGGCGGTCATCTCGCAGCGCCTGATCCCGCGTGCCGACGACCAGGGGCGCGCACCGGCGGTCGAAGTGATGATCAGCACCGCCTTCATCCGCGACTGCATCGTCGACAAGGAAAAAACCCATCTGATCAACGGCGCCATTGCGTCCGGCACGTCGCAGTACGGCATGCAGACCTTCGACCAGTCGATCTTCGGACTGCTCCGCCAGGGTCTGGTGTCGTACGAAGAAGCGCTGCGCTGGGCGTCGAACGTCGACGAGTTCAAGCTGAAGGTGCAGGGCGTCTCAACCACGGCCGACATGAGCCGCGACGAGATGGCCAGTTCCGTCATCGGTACTGGTGCCGGGGCGCCGGAGATCACGAGGTTCGGCGGGTAGCGTTCGCCCGCTCTCGCGGGCTTCAGGCTTCAGGCTTCAGGCTTCAGACCTCGGGCTTCAGCCTAGTCGCGGTGCGTTTCCCGCCTGGCGTTCAATGCTTTCAACGCGCGGTCCGACTCGAAACCCTGAGTGACCAGAAATCGATACAGGCGCTGGAACTCGCGGTCGTCCGCAATCCGGCGATCGCCTCGGAGCCGTCGCCCAAGAGCCGCCAGGAGTAGTGCATCCTGATCGAGGTCTTCGAACACGGCCGCGACGGCTTCGCGTGCCGCCTCGCGCGAGATTCCCGCCTGCTCGATCTCTCGCGTTACCCTCAGCCGCCCTCGTAAACGGACTGTCGTCTGCGTTCTCGCGATCGCCTCAGCGACTCGGTCGTCGTTGAGCGCCTTCTCGTCCTTGAGGCGCTGGATGGCCGCGTGCACCTCGTCCACCTCATACCCACGTCGGGTCAATCGTTCCCGCACCTGCTTCTCTGACAGCTCTCTTCTGGAGAGCATCGTGAGCCCTGTCACGTAGGCGCTTGCGGTGGGTTGGCTTCTCTCTCTGGCGCCATCGCCAGCCCTCTTCTGTTCACGCCACACGGCGTCGTCCTTGCAAACCACATGCGCGCATCATGAGCCGTGACCCTCGCAAGCTCCGCGTCTACCAGCTGGCCGACGAACTCGCGATTGAAGTGTATCGAATCTCCGATCGGCTCCCTCAGACCGAACGCTACGGGCTGCAATCCCAGATGCGTCGGGCCGCCGTTTCCAGTGCCGTCAACATCGTCGAAGGTTGTGCGCGGCGCCGCGAGGGCGAGTATCTGCAGTTCATCAACATCGCAACGGGCTTTGCCGCGGAAACCCAGAATCTGCTGGCCCTCACGGGCCTGCAGGGCTTGACCGGAGCCTTCGGGCAACGCGGATTGGGATTCTGGGCGGAAGCCCCGTAAAATAGAACGTTTAGCGGATCAAGACAGGCCCGAGGCCTGAAGTCTGAAGCCGAACGTCAACCCAGCATCACGAATCCAGTCACAGCAATGATCACCGTCCAAGGCGTGTCGATGCGGTACGGCTCGAAGATTCTCTTCGAGGACGTCAGCACGACGTTTTCACAAGGCCGTCGCTACGGCCTGACCGGGCCAAACGGCGCCGGCAAGTCGACCTTCATGAAGCTGCTCACCGGCGAACTGCCACCCCAGAAGGGCACCGTCGTCAGGCCGGAGAAGCTTGGCGTCCTCAGGCAGGACCAGTTCGCCTTCGACCAGTACCGCGTCGTCGACACGGTCATCATGGGCAACAAGAAGCTGTGGAACGCCCTCGAGGAGCGCGAGAGGCTGTACGAGAAGGGCGCCGATCTGACCGACGACGACGGCATGCGTCTCGGCGAACTTGAAGGGATCGTCGGCGACGAAGACGGCTATGCGGCCGAGAGCGACGCCGCCATTCTGCTGCAAGGACTCGACATCGCCGACGAGCTGCACCACAAGCCGATGAGCGAACTGCAGGGCGGCCAGAAAGTGCGCGTGCTGCTCGCGCAGGCGCTGTTCGGTCATCCACAGGCGCTGCTGCTCGACGAACCGACCAACCATCTCGACCTCGAGTCGATCCACTGGGTCGAACAGTTCCTCGAACGCTACGACGGCACCCTGATCGTGATTTCGCACGACCGCCATTTCCTGAACGGCGTGTGTACCCACACGGCCGACATCGACTACCAGACGATCATCACCTACACCGGCGGCTACGAC
>CADEEX010000067.1 GCA_902826465.1 uncultured Acidobacteriota bacterium | reverse complement strand
TCTGGCAGGCGGTCTCGCCCGATCTCGAGCCGAAGGCCGAGCGTCAGGTCCGCGAATACCTGGCGGGCCGCTATCGCTACGACCCGGAGGACGAGCGTGCGGCGAACATGTTCGGGTCAGCGCAGTCGAAGGCGATCACCGGCGGGATCGTCAATGGCCTGAAGATCGTGTTGACGTTCATCGGCACACTGACACTGGCCATCGGCGGCATCGGCATCATGAACATCATGTTCGTGAACGTGCAGGAACGGACGCGCGAGATCGGTGTGCGCAAGGCCCTCGGCGCGACAAAGCGCCACGTGCTGCTGCAGTTCCTGCTCGAAGGGCTGGTGACAACGTTTGCCGGCGGCGTGTTCGGGATCGCGGTGTCCTATGCGCTTGTCTGGATGATCAGCCCACGCCCGTTCCTCGCCGAGCTCCTCGACGATGCGACGGGCACTACCGACATCCATCTGGTGCTGACACCAGGACTCGTCGGCATCTGTGCGTCGATTCTGATGCTGGTCGGACTGATCAGTGGCCTGCTGCCGGCGCTGAAAGCCTCGCGTCTCGATCCGATCGAGGCGTTGCGCTACGAGTAACGTCGCTACTTCCGTGTCGTGGCGGCGCGCACCCACTCGGTCAGCGTCGAGAGCACGGCGGGATGGATGTGGCGATCCGGAAGCGTACCGTACTCGTCCATTTCTCCGGTCGTGGCCGACACGAGCAGATGGTTGACGCCAGGCACCTGCACGACGGTGACCACGCGGTCCTGTTTGCGCGCTTTCGCCAGCGCCTCCATTTTTTCGGCGTTGCCAGGCGGTACCTGCTTGTCGAGCGCCCCTTGCACGACGAGCATCGGCTGGTCGATGCGGCGCACCAGCGTGCTCGGGTCGAGTGACAGGAAGCTCTGGAAGTACGGCGTGTCAGCCTGACGCCGAATCTGCGGTGTGACCGAGACACCCTCCCAGCCCTTGCCGCTGATCACCGCTTGCTGAATCTGACGCTGCAGTGTCAGCGTGCTCTGGCGCTCGGTTTCGTTTCGACCCGTGCGCTCGAGGCCATGTGCCACTTGATACAGATTGAGGTCGGCGCCCGTGACCGCGACCGTCGAGAGCAGAGCCACGGCGCTGACGCGCCCGTTGCCCGCCGCCGTCAGCATCGCAATCCATCCGCCCTCGCTGTGACCCACGATGGCAATGCGTTTGTCGTCGACGTCCTTGCGATTGCGGAGGAACTGGACCGCGGCCTTCGCGTCTTCGGCAAAGTCGAGGAGCGTCGCGGCGTCGGCCCGGCCACCGCTCTGCCCGACGCCGCGCTTGTCGTACCGCACGACGATGTTGCCGTGGTCGGCCAGGGCGTTGGCGAGTTGTCCGAACAGCGGGATACCGGCGATGGTTTCATCGCGATCGGTCTGATTGGCGCCGCTGACCAGCAGCACGGCCGGTAACCGGCCAGATGCACCGTGCGGCTTCGACAGGGTGCCGGCCAGGGAGAAGCCGTTGGCGGGGATGCGAATGTCCTCGTCGTTTGGCCGCGACATCGTGACAATGCGCGCCGACACGGCGGCCAGATCCTCGCGCACGAAGTCGAGCGTCTGCGCGGGAATACTGACGCGGAGCAGACGTCCGTGCTCGTCGCTCCACACCTCGAGTGCCACCGGTAACAGGTTCTCCGCGGCCAGCGTCAGCTGGACTTGACGCGCCTGGACGAGGCCGTTGACCGTCTGAATCTGCTGGGGTGTGGACGCGCCGACGGCGGCACTGATGGCTGGTCCGCCAGGCTGGTAGATGGGGATCTGGCTTCCGCTGACAGCCGTGCGCAACCGCCACGCCAGGGCTTCGTAGGGCGCGACGAACGGATTGGGCAGTAACACAGCCGCTGGGTCGATCGGCTGTGTCTGTGTCATCGCCTGGCCATTGGCCGGCGTCAAAGTATTTGTCGCGGTCGTGCCGCTGGTGCTGGTGTGCGCGACACTCGCCAGGCCACGGACTGAGGCGTCGACCTCCATCGACACGGGACGGTCGCTGGCGTCGTAGCGGATCTGCAGGGAGCGGAGCACGATGTCGATTGGCGGGCCGAAGCGGCCGGTGCCGCTGATCGTGGTGCCGTCGGCGGTCTTCTCGATCGTCACCGTTTCGTTGCCGACGATGCGACCGCGAAGCATGATGGAAAAATCGGCCGAGCTCTTCGTCTGCGCAGACAGCGATGTTGCGCACAGGAGGCCTGCCACCGTCCAACCGAGGGTCAGCGCAGCGACGCGGCTAGAATGGAACGCCCGCATAGGCAAAAGCATACACCGATGATTTCTTCCTCCTTTGACGACGCCTACCAGGCGGCTCGACAGCGCAGTGCGTCGATCGCGCGCCTTGATCACGCCTGGATTGTGGTGTCAGGCAAGGACCGCGCGGAGTATCTGCAGGGACTGCTGACCAACGACGTGGTGGCGCTCAAGGCCGGCGAGGGCTGCTACGCCGCCTACCTGACGCCGCAAGGGCGGATGATTTCCGACATGCACGTCTACGAGCTCGGCGATGTCATGCTGCTGGCGCTGCCGGCGGCCGTGCGCCAGACAGTGCTGGCCAGGCTCGACCAGTTCATCTTTTCGGAGGACGTGCAGCTCGGCGATGTCAGCGACTCGTTCGCGGGGGTGTCCGTCGTGGGTCCTGATGCGGCGGCCACCGTCGCTCGCGCGTTGTCAGTCGATCGCGGTGCCGTTGACGCCCTCCCCGTGCACGGCAACCTGCGCACGACGTTCGGCGGTTCGCCGTGCATCGTCCTCAGAGTGGTTGACCGCGGCGAGGGCGGGTTCGATCTGCTGATCGAGACGGTGTTGCGGGAACGGCTGCATGCCGCGCTCGATGCCGCAGGCGCGGTGCGCGTGGATCAACAGGTAGCCGACACGCTGCGCGTGGAAGGCGGTGTGCCGCTGTTTCACCGCGACATGACCGAAGAGACCATTCCGCTCGAAGCCGGCATCGAGTCGCGCGCGATCAGCTTCAGCAAGGGCTGCTACGTCGGTCAGGAAGTGATTATCCGCGTGTTGCACCGCGGCCACGGGCGGGTGGCCAGGAAGCTCGTGGGTCTCTTGCTCAGTGGCGAGGGTGTGCCAGTGACAGGTGCCGCGGTCGAGGCCGAGTCGCGTGCGATCGGCGCGATCACCAGCGCCGTGTGGTCGCCGCGACTCCAGCGTCCCATCGCGATGGCGTACGTGCATCGCGATTTCATCGCACCGGGCAGCGCCGTCCGCGTTGGCGATCACGAGGCCACCGTGACGTCGCTACCGTTCCATCAATAGCTGTATCAGTTCGGCGTCGGCGGGTGGGAACTCGCGTGGATTGAGGAGACGTCGATCCACCCACCGCATGTCCTGGCCGAGTTGCGTTACGGGATCGCCATGGAGCACACAGCGCAGGAAGTGCAGCCGGATTTGTCGATCGCCGTAGTCGTGCGACACCTGAAGCACTTCGCCACCGACCTCGGCGTCCACTCCCAACTCTTCCCTCAGCTCTCGCCGCAGGCAGTCGACCAGCGATTCACCGGCCTCGCATTTCCCGCCAGGAAACTCCCAGGTGCCCGCCAGGTGCGTCCCCTGGAGTCGCCGCGTCACCAGGAACGACCCATCGCGCTCAACGATAGCCGCGGCGACGACGATGGCGTTCGTCACGCGATCCGGCACCGCGCCACCTCTCGATATCCCCACATCCCCACATCACTACATCTCATTGAACGGGTAAGACTTGCAGCTCTTGGTCATCGGGCACACCAGACACCGTGGATTGCGGGCCACGCAGACCATGGCACCGAAGTCCATCAGCGCCTGATTGAAATCGAACACACGCCGCTGGGGGACGAGGACTTCCGAGATGGTCCAGAGGTGCCGCACGGTGGCGTGTGCTTTCGCATCGCCCGTGCCGACGAACACGCGGAACAGCACCCGCGCCACGTTGGTGTCCAGAATGGCGGCGCGCTGGCGGAACGCAAAGCTGCGGATCGCGCCGGCGGTGTACGCACCAATCCCCTTGAAGGAGAGCAGCGTTTCCTCGTCGTCTGGCAGCTTGCCGTCGAAGCGTGCGACCGCCTCGCGCGCAATGGTCTGCAGGCGTCGCGGACGGATGTTGTAGCCAAGGGGGTACCAGGTGGCGGTGACGTCGTCTTCCGGCGCCGTCGCCAGCACTTCCATTGACGGGTATTTGTCGAGCCACTCGGCGTACTTGGGCAGCACGCGATCGACCTGCGTCTGCTGCAGCATGATCTCTGAGACGAGGATGTGATACGGGTCGTCGGTGTTTCGCCAGGGCAGGTCACGCCCATGGCGACCATACCAGGTGAGCAGCCGGGTCCGGAATAACCGTCGCGCGGCGGGCGCAGGGACGGCGCCACTCGCCTTGCGCGGCGCCCGAGTGGTCCGCGTGCGCACGGAGCGCTTCTGAGGCATCTCGTATAATCCGCTTCTACGTCAGTGACACTGTACACACGGACCGGCGATACCGGCGACACCTCGCTCATCGGCAAGACCCGCGTCAGCAAAGCTGACCCGCTGGTCGACGCCTACGGCGAGGTTGATGAACTGGGCGCCTGGCTCGGTCTCGTCCGCGCCTCGGCGATTGATCCCGACCTCGGCGAGGCCCTCGCGCACATCCAGCGCGATCTGTTCGCGGTGGCCGCCCAGCTCGCGGATCCCGCGGATCGACTCTCGGCGCGCGTCACCAAGGCGTTCGTGACCGACGACCACGTCGCGCGTCTCGAAGCGCTCATCGACCGCCTCGATGCCGAAGTCCCACCGCTCACCAGGTTCATTCTTGCTGGCGGCGCGCCGGCCGGCGCCGCGCTGCACGTGGCGCGCACCGTCTGTCGCCGGGCCGAGCGGCGCATGGTGTCGCTGGCGCCGCCGGTGGATGCCATCCTGATCCGTTACATCAACCGGTTGTCGGACCTGCTGTTCGTGATGGCGCGCGCCGTCAATCATCGCGCCGCTCAGCCGGAAACCGCCTGGTAACCGGCGCCCCGCCCCGTGCCCTCGTCTTCAGATGCCGCTCTCTTCGGTCGCGCGTACGCGGCGTGTCTCGCCGTGGCGCAGGCGCACTACGAGAATTTTCCCGTGGCGTCGCACTTGCTGCCAGCCGCCATGCGTCCGCATGTCGCAGCGGTCTACGCATTTGCCCGGGTGGGCGACGATATCGCCGATGAAGGGCACGACGCGCCAGCCGTGCGCCGCGACCAGTTACATCGCTGGCAGGCGCGCCTGCACGACGCCGTCGCCGAGCCGCAGGCCGCGCTGCACGCTGCCCTCGCGGCGTCGCCATCAGCCGCGCCGCACATGCTGATTCTTGCGGCGACGGCACAGAGCATCCGCACACACGCTTTGCCGCTGTCGCTGTTCGATGATCTGTTGAGTGCGTTCGCGCAGGATATCACGACGACCCGCTACGCCTCGTGGCTCGAGCTGTTCGACTACTGCCGACGATCGGCAAACCCGGTCGGACGTCTCGTCCTGCGGATTGGCGGCTATGACGATGCCACGCTCGACCGATCGTCCGACGCGCTGTGCACGGCGCTGCAGCTCACGAATTTCTGGCAGGACTTCGGGCGCGACTGGTCAACCGGCCGCCTCTATGTCCCCGCGGACGTGAGCACCGCCGTCCAGGCTGACGAGGACGACTTGCGGCGCGGCGAGATGACCGGCGCCTGGGCGGACGCAATTCGCGCCTGTGCCCACCGCACCCGCGAGTGCTTCGACGAGGGCCGGCAGGTGTGTGACGGGGTCCGCGGTCGCCTGCGGTTCGAACTTCGTCTCACCTGGCTGGGTGGCTGCTCGGTCCTGGAACAGGCCGTGGCCCGTGGCACGACGCTCTGGCACGATCGCCCGGCGCTGGGGCGCGGCCATCTTCCTCGACTGGCCTGGCGCGCGTTTCGGTGGAGCGCCGCCTGATGGCGCGTAAAACCACCTTCTACTATGCCTTCCTGGTGCTGCCGGTTGAGCAGCGGCGCGCCATCATCGCCGTCTGGGATTTCTGTCGCGCCGTCGACGATGCGGTCGATGAGGAAGGTGATGCCCCGGTGCGCGGACGTGAGGCGGTGGCGTTCTGGCGCGACGAGCTGGCGCGTTGCTACAGCGGCGCGGTGCCACGGACGTCGCAGGGCTGTGGGCTACAGCCGTTCGTTCGCGCGTTCGATCTGCCGCGACAGGCGTTTGAGGATGTGATTGACGGCGTGGCGATGGATCTCGACAAGACCCGCTACCAGACCTTCGAGGACCTGTTCGAGTACTGCCGGCGGGTCGCATCGGCCGTGGGCATGATCTGCATCCGTATCTTCGGCTGTCATCATCCCGGGTCGAGCGACTACGCCTTGCACCTCGGTGTGGCATTGCAGCTGACCAACATTCTTCGCGACGTCAAGGATGACTTCGCCAAGGGGCGCGTCTACCTGCCGCTCGACGTGCTGCAGCAGGCCGACTGCCGGATCGAAGACATTGCGGCCGGCCGTGCGTCCGAGCCGGTTCGGCGCGCGATGCGTATCGTCGATGCCCGCGCGCGCGAGTTCTATCAGCGGGCGCTCGATGCGCGCCCCGAAGAGGATCGGCGCCGGCTCGTGGCGGCCGAGATCATGCGGGCGGTCTACTTTGCCACGCTCGAGCGCATCGAGCGGAATGGATACGACGTATTCGCCGGCCGGGTCCGCGTGCCCAAACCGCAACAGGCGCTGATTGCGCTGCGCCAATGGCTGCTCCCCTCCTGACGCGCCCGGACGTCATTGTCATCGGTGCCGGTTGTGCGGGGCTCAGTGCCGCCGTGCGTCTCGCTCAGCACGGCCGCCGCGTGCTGGTGCTCGAGGCACGGAGCCGACTCGGTGGTCGCGCGACGGCCTTCAAGGACCGTGCGACCGGCGAAGCCGTCGATAACGGACAGCATGTGCTGCTCGGGTGTTACACCTCGACACTGACGTTTCTGCGCGCCATCGGCGCGGAATCACACGTCCGCATGGCCGACGAGCTCGCGGTGACCATGATCGATCAGCAGGGTCGCCGGACCCGCCTGCACTGCGGGCACGGGCCCGTGCCGTTGAACCTGCTCGTGGGCCTGCTGCAGTGGCCGGCGCTGTCCTGGCGCGATCGGTGGGCGGCGGTGGCGATGGGCACGGTCATCCGTGCGGAGCGTCGCGGTGTCGCGACGACGCTGCCGGATGAAACAGTGGCGGAGTGGCTCACGCGCCACGGGCAGACGCCCCGTGTGCGCGAGATGCTCTGGGATCCGCTGGCGCTGGCGGCGCTGAATCAGCCGTCCGAGGTTGCCACGGCGGGTCCTTTCGCGCAGGTGCTCGCCGAGATGTTCGGCACGCGCGACCGCCGGGCCGCCGCGCTCGTGCTGCCGACGGTGCCGCTCGACGAGATGTACGCCGCGCCCGCGAGGACATTCATCGAGGCGCATGGTGGTGAGGTGCGCACCGGGGTGACCGTGCAGGTGGTCCTCGACGAGCGGCGTGTGACCGTCGTCGCCGGCGCGGATGCCCTGTCAGGCGTGCCGGTTGTCGCCGCGGTGCCCTGGTTCGCACTCCCGGCGCTGTTTTCCGGCGACGTCGCACCACTGAGCGCCTTGCTCACCGCCGCGGCCGCCACCGCGCCGTCGCCGATCGCGACCGTCAACCTCTGGTTCGACCGGCCCGTCATGGACGAGGCGTTCGTCGGCCTGCCGGGACGTGTGATGCAGTGGGCATTCGACAAACGTGCGGTGTTCGGCGGACGCGCCTCGCATCTGTCGCTCGTCTCGAGCGGCGCCGCCGAGGTCGCCTCGTGGACCAATCAGGCGTTGATCGAGAAAGCCCTCCATGAACTGACCGCCGCCCTGCCCGCGGTTCGTGGCGCCCAGGTGGTGAACGCGACGGTGATTCGTGAGCCGCGAGCCACATTCTCGATCGCCCCTGGCCAGCCGGCACGACCCTCGACGGCGACCGCCGTGGCCGGGCTCTTTCTCGCAGGCGACTGGATTGCCACCGGATTGCCCGCTACGATCGAAAGCGCTGTCCGCAGCGGCCATCTTGCCGCAGAGGCCGTGGTCGCCCGATACCCGTCATCACTATGAATTCCGTCGTCGTCCACTACAAGGAACTGGCGCTCAAAGGAAAGAACCGGCCATGGTTTGTGCAGATTCTCGTGCGGAATCTGCGACGAGCGTTAGCCGGCCTGGGCGTCTCGACCGTGCGATCGGTGATGGGGCGGATCGAGATCGAGTTCGACCGCGATCTCGACTGGGACGCCATTCGCGAGCGCATCGGCTACGTGGTGGGGATCGCGAACTTCTCGCGCGCCGGTCGATCGACGCTCGAGTTCGAGGCGCTGGCGGCGGCGATTCTTCACGATCTCGGCGATCTCGAGGTGCCGTCGTTCCGTGTCAGCGCGCGGCGGGCCGACAAACGGTTTCCGCTGACCTCACCGCAGATCGAGCGTGAAGTCGGTGGTCTCATCAAGGTCGCCAAAGGCTGGCACGTCGATCTCGACCGGGCGGCGTTGACGATCCACCTCGAGATGCTGCCGACGCACTCGTTCTACTTCTGCGGCAAGGAACCTGGCGCGGGAGGGCTTCCGTCCGGTACCGGCGGCAAGGTGGCCTGCCTGTTGTCGGGCGGGATCGACTCACCGGTGGCCGCGTTCCGGATGATCCGCCGAGGTTGTACGGTGCTGTTGATTCACTTTCACAGCTACCCCATTCTGTCGCGCGCCTCGCAAGAGAAGGTGCGTGAAGTGGCGGCGGTGCTGGCGCGGTACCAACAGCAGTCACGGCTGGTGCTGGTGCCATTCGGCGAACTGCAGCAGCAGGTCCTGCTGTCGGTGCGGCCCGAATTGCGTGTTGTCATCTACCGTCGCCTGATGCTGCGGATTGCCGAGCGCATTGCCGTGCGCTGGCGGGCCAAGGCGCTGGTGACGGGGGAAGTGGTCGGGCAGGTGGCCTCTCAGACGATCGAGAACCTGACGACGATCGCCGACGTGAGCACGCTCGAGATTCTTCGGCCGCTCGTCGGCATGGACAAGGATGAAATCTCCGATCAGGCCGCGCGGCTCGGGACGCTCGAGATTTCGAACATTCCTGACCAGGATTGCTGCACGCTCTTCACGCCACGGCATCCGGCGACACGCGCTCGCCGTGATCACGTGGTCCACGCCGAGTCGGGGTTGCCGATCGAGGCGATGGTCGAACGGGCCGTGGCGGCCGCGGTCGTGGAGGAGTTCGAATACCCGGTGCTAAAATACCCGGCTGGCGTTCAGCCCACGTCCGCCTGAAGAGGAGCCCATGTTCGAGTCGAATTCCCAGATGTTCGAGGCGCTGCTGCCCGCCGCGTCGGTCACGCGCGATCACATTCACGTCACCAACCCGACAGCGGTGACCGAGGGGCTCGTTGACCAACTCGCGTGGACGGCGTCGTTCGGCAAGGACGCGGAGGTCCGCGGGACCGCACGGTGGGTGATTCGTTCACTGGCGGCCGCGGCCGGCATCAGGCCGGCGTCGATTCACGACCTCTATCTGGCCATGGGCCGAGGCGAGGCCTCGGGCTTCACCGTGCCGGCCATCAACGTCAGGGTCATGGCATACGACACCGCCCGCGCGGTGATTCGCTCCGCGAAAGTGCTCAAGGCCGGCGCCTTCATTTTCGAGATCGCCCGCTCAGAGATCGGCTACACCGAACAGCGCCCGCATGAATACGCCGCCATCGTGCTGGCGGCGGCGCTGCGCGAGGGTTTTCACGGCCCGATCTTCATTCAAGGCGATCACGTACAGACCAACGCCAAGAAGTTCAACAGCCCCGAGCGCGACAAGGAGCTGGAGACGCTACGAGCCCTGATCCGCGAGGAGGTGGCGGCGGGCTTCTATAACATCGACATCGACACCTCCACGCTGGTCGATCTCGACAAGCCAACGCTCGATGAACAGCAGAAGGTGAACATCGACATGGCGGTCAGCTTCGCGGAGTTCATCCGCGGCGTCGAGCCGAAGGGCGTCACCGTATCGATTGGTGGTGAGATCGGCGAAGTCGGCGGCAAGAACTCCGATGTGCACGAACTCCACGCCTATATGAGCGGCTTCAATCGCACGCTCAAGGCGCGGCATCCGCACATGGTGGGTCTCAGCAAGATCAGCGTGCAGACCGGTACGGCCCACGGGGGCTTCGTGAACGCCGACGGCACTGTCCGGACCGACGTGAAGATCGACCTGCAGACTCTGGAAGAGCTGTCACGCCTCGCGCGCGAAGAGTACGGACTCGGCGGCGCAGTGCAGCACGGGGCGTCGACGTTGCCCCCGGACGCCTTCGACGCGTTCCCCCGTGCCGGTGCCTGCGAGATTCATCTGGCGACCGATTTCCAGAACATGGTCTACGAGCATCCGAAGTTCCCGGCGGCGCTCAAGAGCGAGATGTACGCGTGGGTGCGCGAGCATGCCACCGAAGAGCGGAAGCCGAAGGACACCGAGGAGCAGTTCCTCTACAAGGCGCGCAAGAAGGCGATCGGTCCGTTCAAGAAGCGCCTGTGGAGCATCGACGAGCCGTCACGCCTGGCGATCGGCACGTCGCTCGAGGAGCGGTTCACGTTCCTGATGCGGCAGTTGAAGATCGACAACACCGCGTCTGTCGTGGCGAAGTACGTCCATCCCGCTGAGTTGCCCATCAGTCTCGAGGCCGAGGTCAAGGCCGCCGCCGGTATCATCACCGCCGCGGAGCGCAAGGCCGAGGGGCTCGCCGATTGAGCTAATCGGCGAGGCCGGCGTCGGGGACGTGGTCGGCGTAGCCGAGGTCCCACCAGATCACCTGTGTCGGCGACCCGGCGTGGCCGAGGTCGAAGAAGACGTCGAAGCCGCGCCACTTGCCATCGGCGAACACCGTGAGCTTGTCGTTTGAGAGCGCACCCGACGGATTGCGCTGCCGACCGGCCTGGTAGCCGGCCAGCTGCAGGTGCCAGATCATCCGGCGCAGCATTTCGTGGGCCCCGGCCAGACTCTCCGCTTCTGTGCTCTTCGCGGTGATCAGGTGTGCATGCTCGCGGCTGGTCGCCATGACGACCTGATAGGCGCGGTCCGCGGTCAGGGCGCCCGCGCCGACATGATGCATGCTCGAGGGGCCTGTCGGCGCTGAAGGTTCGGGCGTGGGTGCCGGTGCCGGTGTGGGCGATGGCGCTGGCGGCGCGGGCACGGGCGACGGCGGCGCCGGGCGGCGCAACACTTCCTCTCCCCGCGCTGGACCAAGGCAGGTGGTGCCCTCGTACGGAATACGAATCGCGTCGCCTTCGAGCCTGGCGACTCCGGTCAGCGTGACGGGGCACGGCAGGCCGCCCGCCACCGTGGCGGTGCCATTCACCAGGTACGGCACGTCGCTGCCGTTGATACTTCCGGTGATCGTGCCGGATGCGGCAATGCCGCCCGCGCACTCTGCCGAGAATTCGCCGGTCAGCGCACTGGGACTCTGCGCCGTAATGCGCCACTGAAAGTTCGTGCACGAACTGCCGATGGCGGACACCGTCGATGACGTCCAGGTACCGGTCAGCGAGGGAATCTGCACCGACGCGTCCGCTGACGGCTCGAGTGGCGAGCTGAGCGACTGCTCCAGCTGTGTGCACCCGGTGCACAGTGTCGCGGCGAGCCAGGCGGCCAGAGGCAGAGAACCGTGACGCATGATTACAAATCTGAGACGCGGCGCTCGGATCCGTGGGAGCCCGCATGTGAATGCCAGAGTTTTCCGAGAGAACGTGGATGAACGCGCCAACAGACTGCAGGTGTTGGGCCAATCGGTGGCGGCAGTGGCGGCCTCGCTATAATTCCTACCCATGTCTATCCTGAAGGTGTCGCGCATGGGCCATCCGGTGCTGCGCGAAAAGGCGAAGCCGATCGACCGCGGCGACATCAAGAACCCGCTGGTCCAGAAACTGATCGACGACATGATGGAGACCATGGTTGAGTACCACGGGGTCGGCCTGGCGGCGCCGCAGGTTCATGAGGGCGTGCGACTGTTCGTCGCCTCGCTCGAGACCGGCGACGACTCGTCCGAGACCATCGCGCTCATCAATCCCGAGATCACGCCGGTCGGCAACGAGATCGTTGAAGACTGGGAGGGGTGTCTCAGCATTCCGGACATTCGTGGCCAGGTGCCGCGTGCCAACGAGATTAGGGTGCGCGCGCTGGATCGGAAGGGCGAACGTCTCGAGCTGCGCGCGAAGGGCTTCTCAGCGCGGGTGATTCAGCACGAGACCGATCATCTCGACGGCGTCCTGTTCTTCGATCGGATGCGCACGCTCGAGACGCTCACCTATCTGGACGAGTACTCGCGCTACTGGACCAAGCGGGGTGACGACGAGGACGAGTAGGACAGGTTTTCGGCTCTAGGCCCTGGGCTCTGGCTTAGATTGGCGCTTCTTCTCGAGGGCGCGTTCAGACTGAAGCCGCTCGAGTTCAACCGACGAGTGGTCGGCGAATTGCATGGCGTCGGCGATGGCACGGTGCCCGGCCTGTTCGGCAATGAGTCGGTGCATGGCCTGGCAGACGCGGCGGTACGACGGATGGCCCTGGGGGGCGGTTCGCAGTTCGATCACGTGCATCGCTTCACGGGCGTTCATATCCATGTAGAACCGCACGCGGTAGGCCATGACCACCGCGTACGAGGCTGCGTCTCGGAGACCGGCAGCCGCAAGACGCGCGTGCAGGTCCGCCGACCGATGCATCACTTCGCGCCACTCCGGCAATGCGCCGGCCTCCTCGAGCGCCGCTGGTTCGACGTAGCCGTGCTGCGGCGTGAGCGGTTGCCACTCGAGTGTCAGCAGTCGGTGCCGCTGCAGATCGCGGAAGGCGCCGTAATCGGCGACGACGTCGAAGCGGTAGTGGGTGCGCTCGAAGGCGCGTCCGGGTTTGTGACGGCGGTTGGCGCGATCACCGTTGTAGGTCAGCAGGAGTTCCCGCCGTTCCGCCGGCGACAGCCGCCTGGCGATGGCCAGCAGTTGATCGTCCGGCAGCGACGAATGGGCGTACAACGCCGCAGCCACCACTTTCACTTCGCCGTCCGGGTCGAACTCGGTCAGCGTCACTTCTTCCCGGTCCTCAATGGTCGCGCCCGCCACCACCTGTGAGACGCGCGCCTGGACGGCTGCGGCCGTGTCGGCGAAATACTGGCTCCAGCGGCCGCCCCGCTGCGGCTGATCGACACGTGCCAGAAACGCCGGAATCACCTTGCGCAGCTCCGTCAGCATCAACGACGCGTGTCCGCGCACTTCCTCGAGTGGATGCGCGAACATGCGCAGCAACAGCGCTTCGTAGGCCTGACCGGTTCCGAACAGACCGACGTTCGATGTCGTTGCCGCCGGCAGCAACCCACGCAGCGTGTCGAGTGCCTTGGCGCGAATCACCGACCGGTACACCCCGTCCGAATCTTCGGCCGACTTCGGATACCTGCGACGGAAATGCTCTTCGAGCGCAGGGATCCAGCGTGCGTAGACGTCGAACGCCCGATCGAGCGTGCCGCGGAACTCTCCAGCGAGGGGTGAGGCCGCCACCTCCGCCGGGACGTGATATTTCCAGCGCCCGTGCGGTCTGGCCGTATAGGGCACATATCGCGTGGACTGTTCGAGATAGGCCATCAACCGGCCCCACTCGAGGACTTTTGTGAGGATGTTGGAGACCCCTTCGCACGCGATGTGGGCGCTGCCCAGTTGCGCGACCGAATCGTCGCCGTACTCGTTCAGGACCCTGGCGTAGAGCTTATCGGCGCGCTCCGTTGCCGCGGCCTGAGGCACCGCGGCGCCGGTGGGGACATCGCCAGAAAATTCGTCCAGGAACAGCCGGCGCAACGATTTTGCCGAGCGCGAGTAGCGGGCGAACATCGCGCCCTTGACCGTCTCAGGAAGGTTCGTCAGCGCGAACACCGGACGGTCGGTATTGGTGAAGTACGGCGCCAGCGCCGTCGCTTCGTCCTCGGTGAAGGTGTCCTGAGTCTCGGTCGGCATCATCGGGGTCAGGTATTCTACCTCCCATGTCCGACACGCCGGTCTTCACGCACCGCCTGGTGGTGCGCTTTGCGGACTGTGATCTCCTGGGCCACGTGAACAACGCGGTCTACTTCACCTATCTCGAGCAGGCCCGCATTGCCTGGTGGCGGCACGTGGCGGGCGACGATCGGTTTCCTGGTGCCAACACGGTGGTCGTCCACGCCGAGTGCGACTACCGGGCGCCGGCGTTCCCGCACGAAGAGCTCGAGATCCGCGTCTGGCTCGATCGCATCGGCCGCAGCAGTGTTGCGATTGGCTACGAGATCCTCAACGTCGCCACCGCGCAGGTCGTGGCCCACGGGAAGACCATCAGCGTCACCGTTGATCCCACCGGACGCACGACGATTCCTGTGCCGGACGATGCGCGCGCCCTGTTGCTCGGTGGCCGCTAACCGCGAGCGGTCATCGTGGCCACGAATTGACATTGACGGCATTGTGAAGCGGTTCACACAATCAGGACTGCCATGATCACACTCGATCGCGTCACCAAGGAGTTCGCCGGCAAACGTCAGGTCGCCGCCCTCCGCGACGTCTCGCTCACCATTCCCAAAGGCGAGATGGTCTCAATCATCGGTCCGT
>CADEEX010000066.1:1402-14616 GCA_902826465.1 uncultured Acidobacteriota bacterium | reverse complement strand
GATCACCGCCACCAACTTCAATTCGCTCGACGTCGCCTGGCGGTTCAAGACCGATAGTCTCGGGCCGCGCCCTGAATTCAAGCTTGAAGGCACGCCCCTCGTCGCCAACGGAACGCTTTACACCACCGGCGGCACCCGTCGCGCTGTCGTCGCCCTCAACGCGCGCACCGGCGAGATGAAGTGGGTGCATGCCGAGAATGAAGGGGCCCGCGCCGGCAATTCGCCGCGACAGCTGTCCGGACGCGGCGTCGGCTATTGGACCGATGGTCGCGACGAACGCATCATCTACGTCACCACCGGCTATCGCCTCGTGTCACTGGATGCGAAGACCGGACTCCGCACGCCTTCCTTCGGCCAGGACGGCATCGTCGATCTGAAGGACGGCGTCGTGTTCGGCAATCGACAGCCGATCGACAAGGAGGCTGGCGAAATCGGGTGGCACGGCGCGCCGTCGATCACGAGGGACGGCATCGTGCTGATCGGGTCGGCCATGCTCGAAGGGGGCACACCGAAGACACACAACAACACCAAGGGGCTGGTGCGCGGCTACGATGTCCGCACGGGCAGGTTGCTGTGGACGTTCAACACGATTCCGCGCCCAGGCGAGTTCGGCAACGACACCTGGGAGCAGGACTCGTGGGCAGTGAACGGTAATGTCGGCGTCTGGAATCAGATTTCTGTCGACGAAGAACTGGGGCTCGCCTATCTGCCGGTCGAAACGCCGAGCTCTGATTTCTACGGCGGACTCCGTCCTGGCAACAATCTGTTCGCCGAGAGCCTGGTGGCCATCGACTACAAGACCGGCGTCCGCAAGTGGCACTACCAGCTCGTGCATCATCCGATCTGGAACATGGATATTTCAGCCGCGCCACTGCTCATGGACATCACCGTGAACGGCCGGCCGATCAAGGCGGTCGCGGCCATGGGCAAGCAGGCCATGATGTACGTCTTCGACCGCGTGACGGGGCAACCGGTCTGGCCGATCGAAGAACGTTCCGTCCCACAGAGCGACGTGCCTGGCGAGAAGACGTCGCCGACGCAGCCCTTCCCGCTCAAGCCGCCCCCGTACGATCACCAGGGCGTCACTCTCGACGGCCTGATCGACTTCACGCCGGCGCTGAATGCGGAAGCGCGCACGATCGCGGCGCGCTACAAGACCGGGCCCCTGTTCACACCGCCGCCCGTGAGCAGGAGGGAGGGACCGATCGCTGGATTCAGATCGTCGGGTGGCACCAACTGGCCGGGTAGCGCCTTCGATCCCGAAACGCACATTGCCTACGTGCCATCGTTCACGTCGATGCCGATCCTCGGACTGCTGCCACCGCCGAACAAGGAGTTCTCGGACGTGCCGTACGTGTCCGCGAACGTGCTGACTGGAGTCCGCTACATCTCAGGCCCCGGTGAAGGCGCCGGCGCTGATGCGCCGCAACGCCCCGCGGCCCGCGGTGGTACGCCGGCCGCCACCACGAACGATGGCGCGGTGAACGCCAACGCCACGCCGCAAGGACTGCCGTTGCTCAAGCCACCGTATGGACGCATCACCGCGTTTCACATGGATCGTGGCGACATCCTCTGGCAGATCGCGCACGGCGAGACGCCAGACAGCGTGCGCAACAATCCGGCGCTTCGCGGTGTCCAGGTTCCCCGCACGGGACAATCGGGCGCCGTCGGGGCGCTGGTCACAAAGACGCTCGTGATCGCCGGCGACCCACTGGCGACGACGCTGCCCGGTCGGCCGCGTGGCGCCATGCTGCGCGCCTACGACAAGCTCACCGGGCGAGAGGTCGGCACGCTGGCCATGCCGGCGCAGCAGTCGGGCACGCCCATGACCTACGCCCTCGACGGCCGGCAGTATCTGGTGGTCGCCGTCAGCGGCGGCAACTACTCCGGCGAGTACATCGCGTATCGACTGCCAACGGGAATGAACTGAGCGCCCGACTGGATGCTGGAGTCTGGATGCTGCCCTTCGGCCGCGCTCAGGGCACCCCAAGCGAAGTCGAGGGGTGGGTGCTGCGTGAGCTTGAGCCGTAAGCCCTGAGCCCTGAGCCTTTAACCTCGGAGTTTTTATGAGACACACCCTGACCGCACTCGCGCTTGTCCTCTGCTTCGCCGCCGGCACCATGTGGGCACAGAGTGGCCCGGAACCGACCTGCACGATGTGCCCCGCCAGCTACATCGACGTCAGCGAGTTGCAGGCGTACACCAGGAAGGCGATTGCCGAGCGGCTCACCGATCAACAAGTGCGCGACGTCGAAATCGGCAAGGCGCACGTCGGCATCGGCATGGTCTATCGGGGCAAGCTCGATCGACCGGCACCAGACTCAGTCGCCGAGCACGACCAGGTGAGCGAGGTGTATCACATCATCGAAGGGACCGCGACGCTCGTCACCGGTCCAGATCTCGTGAACAAGCAGCGCCGTCCCGCCACGCTTGAAACCGTTCGGCTCTTCAACGGACCAGGCAACAACTCCTCGTCGATCCGCAACGGCGTGGAGCATCATCTGAAGGCCGGCGACGTGATCGTGATTCCCGCTGGCACCGGACACTGGTTCACGAAGATCGACGACCACATCAACTATCTGATGGTGCGAATCGATCCCGACAAAGTGACGCCAATCAGAGACGAGGCGATGTCGAAGGCCTACCTGGCGGCACCGGCGCGTCCGGCACGATAAAAAAAGGGCGCTCCGTGAGGAGCGCCCTTTTTCCGTCCCTAAGCCCTAAGCCCTAAGCCTTGAGCCCTAGCTCACTTTCACCTTCATCATCACCGTCGTCCAGCAGCAGCCGGAACCACCGCCGCCGTTGCCTGAGTAATCGTTGATGTTGATGTGGAGCACGTAGTCGCCCGGCTGCGAGAAGTTCACCGTAGTCGTCGCATGCCCCGAGTACGGGTTGAGCGGCTTGCCACCAGAGACCGTGGTGAATCGCACCTGGTTATTGGTCCCGAGCGTGATGTTGCCTGGCCCGCGATACTTGGAGACGATGGGTACGAGGATCGGCCGTGTCTCATTCATCGGACCGTTGCCGCCGCTGCTGAACTGCGCGTCGTCGTCAGCCCACATCTCGAGCGGCATCGGCGTGCCGACGGTGGCTGTGCGTTCGATCGCTTTCGCCAGCGTCGCAAACGGACCAGAAATGACTGGCCCATTCGCCAGCAGTTTCAGCCGCGGCGGCGTGTTGAACTCGCGCGTCGGGCTCTCTTCTGACGACTTCTGCGGTGTGATGTTGTAGTCGGTGTGCATGTGGAACGGCACCGTGTTGGTCTTTCCCTCCGCGGTGAGCGTCCAGTAAATCTTCTGGGCCTTCGGGAACTCCTTCGGCACCGTCACCATGAACATGCCGTAACGACGACGTGTCATGAAGTGCGTCGGCTGTCCCTGGTCCGGGTTCGGCGTGTCGAACTTGTTGTTCGGACCGAGCGGAATGTCGACCTCGCCCTTGGTATTGCGGCTGTAGTAGCCGATCAGGAAGTTGTGCGTGCCGTCGGGATTGTCGAACCAGCCCTCGAAGGCCGGCGTAATGCCGCCGCCAAAACCCTTGGCCGGCGCCGATGGCAGGACTTGCGCAGACAGCGCGGCGCTGCCGATCGCGAGCGCTGCGGCAACGCTCATACGAAGCAATGAAGTGTGAGTCATGGGAGCCCCAGTAAGGTTCGGTCTGAGCCGAGCGCTACGGCTGAAATGAAAAGGGCCACGAACTCACGACGCTACGAAGGATCCAGTGTGTGGTCTTCGTGCCGTCGTGTGGTTCGTGGCCGCCTTTCGAGTCTGCGACTACTACTGCTGCTGTTGCTGCTGGGTGTTGCTCGGCATCACCGGGATGCCAGGCTTACCGCCACGCTTGGCGAGCCATTCCTGGTATTCCGCGTCGTTCAGATAGAAGACGTTCATCCAGGCGTGCGCCATCTCGTCGACCGTGCGGTCGCCGTAACCTACCCACTGTTCGGGGTCGGGGTTGTTCTTGTTCGCCTTCGTGTTGTCGTAGAAAGCGATGACGTGAATGATCGTCCCCTTCGGGAACACCGGCGCCTGGTTCTCGGCGTAGATGTAGTTCGTCATCCAGTTGAAGTTGAAGTTGTCGACGTGGCTGACCACTTCGGTCCGACCGTCCGGGAAGATCGCTTCAACCGTCATGGCCTTGCCACGCAGGTGGAAGTGCGGCTGGAAGTTGGTGATCACGGTATTTTCCTTGAGCACCGTGAAGCCTTCCGTGTGCGCGATCGTGTTCGGCGGAATGTCGAGGCCGATGGCGCCTTCCTTGAGGCCCGTGAAGCCGACGAGGTAGCTGCGGTACTTCGGTTCCTGACCTTTGGGATAGAGCCAGATGCCGAGTTCTGAACCGGCCGTGACCGCTTCACCAACCGCGTGCACGTGCTGGTCCCACGAGATGCGCTGTCCGGGCTTGATCAACTTGCCGGTGCCGTCCATGTAGCGGTCGTAGCCCTTGCCAATCGCCCATTCCATCAGCGATGGACGCGCGTTCACCAACGCAGCCGGGTCGTCGTCTCCGCCACGGCCACCGATGCCGCGGTTGACGGAGTCGGCGTCGACATCGTTCGGATCCATGACGACGTGCGCAATGGAGTGATGCAGGATCTTGCGGCCGTTGATGTTGCTCGGGCGGATTTCGACCATCTTCACCCAGCGCGGCTCGGTGAGACCTTCAATGTCGACCGCCGGACGCCACCACTGATCCTGGCTCACTGCCGGCATGGTGTACTCCGGCGATTTCACAATCAGGTCGGGCGCGCCGTAACCGTCGCGCTCACCTTGCCAGAACAGGCTCGTGGCCACAGGCTTGAGGGGCGGCATGTCGGCCGGGTTGCCCTGGGCAGCGCCCTGATCGACCCAGCGGACGATCGTTTCGACCTGCTCGTCGCTGAGCGACATGTCGTTCTTGAAGTGCTGCACGCCGACGCTGCGATCGATGTGCCACGGTGGCATCTGTCGCGATTCCACGCGCGACTTGATGGACCGTGCCCAGGGGCGCGCTTCCTGGAACGTGCGCAACGACATTGGCGCAATCGATCCGGGCTCGTGACAGTTCTGACACTTGGCCTGGAAGATAGGCGCGATGTCTTTGCTGAACGTTGGGGTTTTTGGTACTTCCGCCGACGCGGAGTTGGCATTGAGCGCTACGAACGCGCCCACTGCAAGGGTCCCGACTCCACCGCGGAGTGTGATTCCGAACATCACTGGCTCCTTTCCTGAAAAATGGCGTCGGCGTCGATGAATCTGGCCCGCCGCCGCAAACGCATACCGACAACGAGAGGGCGAAATCGTAACAGAAGTGCAGGCAAAGATGGTCAAAAAAGCGACACCCTCGTCGCCCACAAATGCTTCAACCCCCAGGGCTTATGGCTAGAGCGTCTCTACCAGTTTCCAGATAGACACAATCGCCCGTACCTGCATCCGCATTCCCACCGCGATGACGCTGAACCCTTGCCCCCCCTAACCCCTGCACCCCATTTACCTCTCATCCCCCCGAGAGGGCGCCAAGGACGATGAACGGCTCCGAGCCGCGGGCGATTGGTTCTGGCAGCGGGGCGTCGGGCGCCTTGAACGACAGATCCTCGGCGCAGCCAAAAAAGCGCAGATAGGCACGACGCTTCAGTGTGCCGTGCTCCCGAATCGTCCCCTGCAGCACAGGGTACCGGCGCTCGAGCGCATCGAGGATGGCGCGTGTGGTGACGATGCCGTCCACATGCACCTGCACCTCCGGCGGCACCCGGGCCAACGTCTGCAGATGCGCGGGCAGCACAACTCGGATCATGGGAGCGTCTGCACCTCAACCGACACCACTGCCGGCAGGTGCTCAGCAATCGCTTGCCAGCGATCACCGCCGTCAGGCGAGCAGAAAATCTGTCCGCCGGTCGTGCCGAAGTAGATGCCGCAGTCGTGCAGCGTGTCGACCGCCATCGCGTCGCGCAGCACGTTCACGTAGCAGTGCTTCTGCGGCAACCCTGCGGTGAGCGCTTCCCACTCGTTGCCGCCGCTCCGGCTGCGATACACGCGCAGTGCGCCGTCGGGCGGATAGTGCTCCGAGTCGCTCTTGATCGGCACCACATAGATTGTTTCAGGCTCGTGCGCGTGTACGTCGATCACAAAGCCGAAGTCCGACGGCAGGTTGCCACTCACTTCGGTCCACAGCTCGCCGCCGTTGTCTGACCGCAGCACATCCCAGTGCTTCTGCATGAACAGCACGTCGGGGTTCGACGGGTGCATCGCCAGCTTGTGCACACAGTGCCCCACTTCGGCCGTCGGGTCTGGCATGTAGTTCGAGTGCAGCCCCTTTGTGATCGGGTGCCAGCTGACGCCCTCGTCATCACTGCGGAACGCGCCCGCAGCAGAGATCGCCGTGTAGATGCGGCCGTTCGCGCGCGGGTCGAGCAGAATCGTGTGCAGACACAAGCCGCCCGCGCCTGGCGCCCACTTCGCACCGGTGCTGTGTGTGCGCAACGCCGGCAATTCGTTCCACTCCTTACCACCATCGACACTCTTGAAGAGTGCCGCGTCTTCAACGCCCGCATACACCGTGTCCGCATCGGTCAACGACGGCTCGAGGTGCCACACGCGCTTGAACTCCCACGGATGCGGCGTGCCGTCGTACCACTGGTGCGTCCCGGTGTCGCCGGCGTACGCGAACTTGTTCCCCATCGCTTCCCACGTCTTGCCGCCATCGTCCGATCGCTGCAGCACCTGACCGAACCAGCTCGAACTCTGCGACGCGTAGAGGCGGTTGGGATGCACCGGCGACCCCTTGACGTGGTACACCTCCCAGCCGCCAAAGAACGGCCCGCTCACGTGCCAGTGGGTCCGCTTACCGTCGGACTCGAGAACGAATGCACCTTTGCGCGTTCCAGCCAACACTCGAACTTTGCTCATTGGGAATCCTGCTGTCTCAAGTCTCAAGTCTTAGGGCTCAGGGCTCAGGGCTGAATCTAGCCATCCAGAATCCAGCCTCTGTCCCTGTCCTTGTCCCCGTCCCTGTCGCTACCACCGTCCCGACGCGCCGCCGCCACCCGATCGGCCACCGCCGAAGCTGCTGCCGCTACTACTGCTGCTCCGAGACGACGAGCCGCCACCACCTCGAGACGACGACCCGGAAATCCAGCCCGCGGTTTTGCGGGCGCTCCGTCCGTCTTCGCCGCGCGCGATCGATTTCCACCGGTCGCTACCGCCCTTCACCCAGGCGAATGCCATCACCAATAGTATCCACGGCCCAAGGACAGGCCAGGTCACATTGAAGAACGGGATTGCGGCCAGCACCGCCGGGATGCCGCCGAACATGCTGCCGAACATCACGAAGAAGCCGACCTTGGCGCGCAGACCGACGATGAGCAGGAACCCCCCAATGGTGAGAAACACGCCGAAGAACAGTGTCGTCACGAAACTCGGCGGCCTCTCTTCTGCATCGGCCGCCAGCTCCGCACGTTCGGCCGGCGTCACGACGTGCTTGGCAACGACGATGGCCGCGATGCGATTGAGAACGTCGAGAATGCCGACCTCGAAGCGGCCGTCGCGGAACGCAGGCAGCGCCTGAGTGCGAATGATGTCGCCGGCAAGGCCGTCGGGGAGAACCGCTTCGAGCCCGTAGCCTACTTCGATGCGCACGGCGCGCTCGGTCGGCGCCACGAGCAGCAGCACACCGTTGTCGCTCCCCTTCTTGCCGATGCCCCATTGGTTGAACAGCGTGTTGGCGTATTCCTCGACGCTCATGCCGTCGAGCGACGACACCGTGACGACGGCGATCTCGGCGCCACCGCTCGCCTGCTCCGCGCTCGTGATGCGCGCGTCCGCCTGCTCGCGTCCTCCCGCGGAAAAGACACCCGCCGCGTCGGTGACGCGTCCAGTCGGCGTCGGAAACGCCGCACGCACCACGGTCGCGAGCGCGAGCACGCAGAGCACTGACGCGATGAGCCGTCTCACCAGGAATCCAGAATCAAGCACCCAGCATCCACTCCGAGCCCCGAGCCCCGAGCCCGAAGATGTTAGACTGCCGCCTTCCCAACGCCTATGCCAGATTCCGCCGGTTGGACTGACGCGCAGATTTTCGCCACCGTCGGTGGCGTCTTCGGTCTCATTCTCCTCCTCATCGTCGTCATCGCGATCCTCGTCTGGCGGCACAACGCCAACCGCACCGCCGCGATGAAAGCGTGGGCGGCCGAGCGCGGACTGACCTTCCAGGAAGGCGCCGCCGGTGCACCCGATCTCACCCAGCCGCTGGGCGAGGTCAAGGTCCGATGGCAGATTCGAGGATCGCTGAACGGCCAACCGATCACCATCCTCGACACCACACAGTGGGTCGGAGAGAACGTCGGCTCGCAGGGACATGGCAAGATCATGAACGTCGGCGAAACGTTCGCGTTCTATGACCTGGTGAAACCGCTGCCGATGTTCGAAGCGAAGACCATCGGCGGCACCGGGTCGATGGGCGCGGCCGCGCTCGCGTTCGCGAGACGCATCGGGCGGGAAACCGGCGTGAAGGGCCAGGTCGCCGTGGGATTCGACGAGGCACCTGGGGTGCAGGTGTTTGCGGTGGACCCGGATCAGACACGCGCGCTGCTCTCAGGCGCGCCGATCGCCGCACTCTCGGCCCGCACCGGGTGGCGTATGCGCACCGGAGGATCTGCCCTCATGGTGTCGTGGTGCCCCGATCTCGGGTCGACCGAGGACGCGACCGTCGAGGCCAAGGACATGGACAGCTTCGTCGCCAACGCTCAGGCACTCGCCGCCACCGTGCGTCAGTCTGTCGCCGCATCCTGATCGTCCGCACCTGCCGCGCGCGGTCGCGTGCTACCGTCTGCAGTGTGCTGAACATCCGCCTGGCCGAGCCATCAGATCTCGACTTCGTCGTCTCGTGCAACCAGCGCCTCGCCGCAGAAACCGAAATGCTCATGCTGAACGCGGGCACGCTGCGCGAGGGTGTCCGCGCGTTGCTCGAAGGACGAGTACCGGGCCGCTATTGGGTTGCCGAAATGGACGGCGCCCTCGTCGGGCAGACAGCCGTCACCTTCGAATGGAGCGACTGGCGCAACCGCATGGTCTGGTGGATTCAGTCGGTGTACGTCGTGCCGGACGCGCGCAAATTCGGCGTGTTCCGCGCGCTCTACGATCACGTGAAGTTCGAGGCACAGGCGGCCGACGCCGGCGGCATCAGGCTCTACGTCGACACCCGCAACACACGCGCGCAAGCGGTGTATTCAGCCCTCGGCATGAACGGCGAACACTACCGCGTGTTCGAGGACATGTTCTAGCGGGAAGCGACGCTGTCAGGGACTCGGGGCTAGGGACTCTGGACTCGGGACTGGATGCTGGCCTTCGGCTTCGCTCAGGGCACCCCGAGCGAAGTCGAGGGGTGGATGCTGGCCCTCGGTGTCTCAGTGCCTCTGTGGCACCGTGAGTCTTAAGTCTTAAGTCTTAAGTCTCAAAAATCCTGAGCCCTAAGCCGTGAGTCCTAAGCCCTGAGCCGTGAGCCGTGAGCCGTGATCAGTTCTGCGTATTCCGCGTCAGGTCCTGCGCGTCGATGGTGTATTCGAAGTAGGCGTTCAGAATCTCTGGGCCGAACGGCACGCGCGCTGTGGGATCCGGATTGAACTTGTTCGCTGCCGAGTTATCCCAGTGCGCCACCGCCTCGAGTCGGCTGCCCCGCGGTGCCGCCACAGGCTCAGCCAGCACGTAGCTGAACACCCAGCCATAGTTCCACTTCGGGATGCTGAGGAGCTGCTTTCTGGTGCCGTCGGGATAGACGAGCGTGTAGCGGATGTCCTTGCCACGTTCGTTCATGCGCGGATTGAACGTCAGGATGTGACTGTCTTCCTTGAACTCGAACGGGCGGCCGACTCGTTCGTAGTTGGCCTCGCCCGCCGGAATGTCGATCTGGTTGTTGCTCGACTGCGCGGTGATCGCAATCTGTCGCACCTGGCGCTTGGCGAACGACAGCGCGATCCGTGTGCCGGGATCGACACGCGACTGTCCGCCCGGGTTGTAGTGCATGTCGAGATTGAGCGTCGCGCCCTTCGGCAGCAGCTTCGCGACCCCGGCGGGATAGGTCTTCGCGCCGCCGCCTGGCGAGTAACTGGCAATGCGCGCCTGGCCTATGGCGTCGTCTTTCACCAGCACGTTGGCGTGGTGCGTGTACGCCTTATTGCCCGGACGCACCTCGGCCGACGTGATGTAGCGGTCTTCGCGGAACGTGGTAGCAATGTCGATGTCACCGTAGACCGAACGCGGCTGCGCAGCGACGGTGAAGGCGCCGCCATCGAGGACCACGTCTGGCGTCCCCATGCGCCACCCGTCGGCCAGCGCCGGCAGCGTCGGTAGATCGCGCACGGGTCCTTCTGGCGAACCCAGATCGGCCCAGCGCTGAATGGTCGCAATTTGCGAATCGGTGAGTCGCGGATCGTTACTGAAGGTCCCGACCGGATCGTCCGACAACCACGGCGGCATCACGCGCGCCGACACCGCCGCGCGAATGGCTCGCACCCACGGCCGCGCCTCGGCGAACGAGGTCAACGGCATCGGTCCCATTTCGCCGGTGCGATGACAGCTGACGCATTTCTCGAACAGGATGGGCGCCACATCTTTCGTGAACGTCGGCGCAGCGTCGGCCGCCATTGCCGGCCTGCTCGTCGCAAGCACCGCCACCGTGACGACGCCGAGGCCAACCAGACGCAGAGGCATGAGCGCTCCAGGCGAGAATGTCATTTTCGGTTGGTATCGTCGGTCAGCCGACCGGGGATGTCAACGCGAGACACGTCGAGGGACGAGGCTCGGCAGCTGCTAGACTCGTGCATGCGCTTCCTTCCTCCCGCGCTTCTCCTTCTTGCCCTGTCGACCACTGCCACGGCCCAGCCCGTCGTACCGGCCCCGGCCGGCGCTCCGCCGGCGGGTTTCGACCGCGCCGTGGCGCAGCGCGACACACGGGCGCTGCTGAACGACCTGGTGTCGCTCGACACGCAGAACCCCCCGGGTAACGAACTGCGGGCCGCCCGCCGTCTCGAGGCGCTGCTGAAAGACGTCCCTGGCATCGAGATTCACGTGCTCGACATGGGCAACAACCGCGGCAACATCGTGGCCCGCCTGCGCGCAGTGAATCCCACCAGGCGGCCGGTGATTGTGATGGGCCACATGGACACCGTCGGCGCCGACCCGACGAAATGGACCTCGCCCGCCTTCACACCCACGGAACGCGACGGCTACCTGTATGGCCGCGGCACCATCGACGACAAAGGGTCGCTTGCCGCCACCGTCGTTGCCATGAAGATGCTGGCGGCGCAACGGGCCACGCTTGATCGCGACATCATCCTGCTCGGCACGGCGGCGGAGGAAGGAGGCGGTCCCGAGGGAATCGCTGGCGTCGTCGACAAGCACTTCGACCTGATCAAGGACGCCGAGTTCGCGCTCAATGAAGGTGGCCGCGTCCGCATCCGCGACGGACGCATCTATAGCATCAACATCCAGGTCACCGAGAAGCAGTCGTACACCGTCACCGCCACAGCCAAGGGCACGTCGGGACACGGCTCCGTGCCGCTGCCGGATAACGCGATCGCTGCGCTCGGCCGCGCCCTTGGACGCGTGCAGGAGCTCAAGATGCCGGTGGTGATGAACCCGATCACCCGCGAGTACTTCAAACGGCTGGCGACGATCGAAAATGATGCGGCGCTGCGCAGCGCCATGACCACCATTGCGACGACTCAGGCACAGGCCGACATCGACAAGGCCGCCGCCGTGCTCAGCCGCGATCTTACCTACAACGCCACGATCAGAACGGGCATCTCGATCACGATGATCAACGGCGGCATCCGCTCGAACGTGATCCCGTCGGACGCCACCGCCACGCTCAATATCCGCACCGTGCCCGATGGCGACATCGCTGGCGTCATCCGCGAGTTGAACCGGGTGGGTGCCGAGCCCGCCGTCACCTTCTCGACGACGGGGCGGCAGCGTCAGGCGCCGCCGACCTCGTCAATCACCTCGGCCCTGTTTCTCGCCATGGAGTCCGCTGGCAAGGCGATGGCGCCAGGCAGCACCGTGGTGCCGTTCATGAGCACCGGCGGCACCGACGGCGCGCTGCTGCGCGCGAACGGGATTCCAACCTACGGCATTCTGCCGCTGCCGCTCTACGAAGAAGACGAACTGCGGATGCACGGCGACAACGAGCGCACGCCAGTCGCCTCGCTCGGCTGGGCGGCCGAATTCCTCTACCGCACGCTGCAGACCGTGGCGGCCAAGTAGCGCCGGGCTTCAGCCCGGCGTCACCGCGCGTTTGACCTCTCAGGCCAGCGCTTTGCTGTAGAGCACCAGCAGCCGCGCCCACGCCTTCTCGGCCGCCGGCTCGTTGTACACGCCGGAATCAGGCGGGCACCAGCCGTGTGCCGAACCTGTGTAGACCTCGATTTCCGCCGGAAGCTTGGCTTCAGCGAAGGTCGCCTTCAGCACGTTCTTCTCGTCGGGCGCCCGCTGATCGTCGTTGTCGGCGATCTGAATCAGGAACTGTGCCCTGGTCTTCGACGCCTGCAGGTGCGGGCTGTTCGGCTGCGGAATCACCAGGCCGCCGCCGTGGAACGACGCCACCGCACCGACGCGATCCGGCACCGCGGCCGCCGTGCGGAAGGCGATCGGACCGCCCATGCAGTAGCCCTGCGTGCCCACCTTCTTGTTCTTCGCGACAGACGGCTGACGATCGAGCCAGGCGATGAACGCTTTCGCATCGGTCATCTGCGTCGTTTCGTTCAGCGCCGCCATCAGCGGACGCAGCTCAGGAATCGGCGTCGCTGCGCCATTGGAGGCCGTTGGCGCCTTCTTCACGCGGTAGAACGGATTCACAACCAGCACCGAGTAACCGGATTCGGCAAGCCGCTTGCCCATCTGACGAAACGCCGGACGCAGCCCGAAGATATCTGGCCAGATCAGCACGGCGGGTGCGGTGCCAGTGGCCGGATGCACGAAGTAGCAGTCGGCGGTTCCGTCCGGTGTCGTCACCGTCACCTCAGACTCGGTGACCGGCGCCGCATTCGCCACACGCGGCAGCATCATGGCCACGCCGGCGCCGAGCAACGCGCCGAACTGGCGGCGGGTCACCATGCCGCGCGCCTCAAAGTCGCGCTTGTCGTCGTCAAAATGATCCTGATCGCACATGTAAAGGCTCCTTCTCGGGACTGGATGCTGGATGCTGGATGCTGGCGCGAATTATCGCGGAGGCGAGCAGCGGTG
>CADEEX010000066.1:0-1302 GCA_902826465.1 uncultured Acidobacteriota bacterium | reverse complement strand
CTGGATGCTGGATGCTGGATGCTGGCGCGAATTATCGCGGAGGCGAGCAGCGGTGTCGATATCTAAACTCGAGGCTGGATGCTGGCCTGAACCCTGAACCCTGAGCCGAGTATGATTCCCCCACCTGATTGAGCGGAGGCTCCATGACTGCTGCCCCTCGTCGCTACCTCGTGTTCACGTGCGCGATCGCGATCACCTGCGGCCTGTACTGGGGGTGCAGTTCGCCTGGCGCGACAACGGAAGCGGCCACCGCGCCCGCCTCGCTCGACGAACTGGCCAAGACGTCGCTTGCGGCCATCGACGGCGACCTGAAGGTGCCCGGGCTCAAAGAGAGCGTCGAGATCATCCGCGACCAGCAGGGCATCCCGCACATCTTCGCGAAGAACCAGGAGGACCTCTTCTTTGCGCAGGGCTATGTGATGGCGCAGGACCGCCTCTGGCAGCTCGAACTGTGGCGCCGCTGGCGCGAAGGCAGACTCGCCGAAGTATTCGGGCCGAAGGCGTACGACATGGACGTGCGCAACCGCCTGTTCGCGTTCCGTGGGCCCTGGGATGCCGCCGAGTGGACCAGCTATCACAAGGATGCCGAGCAGCTCTTCACGGCGTGGGCCAATGGCCTGAATGCTTATGTGGCCAGCCACACCGACAACTTGCCCGTGGAATTCAAGCTTGCGGGCATCACGCCCGCACCGTGGACCGCGAAAACGGTCGTGCTGCGCTGGTCCGAGATCGGCATCGACAGCGTGCGCGGCCAGGGGATCAACGAACTGCAACTCGCGCTCAACGTGAAGAAGCTGGGCGCGAAGGAAGCCAACCGCCTCGCCGCGCCCGACCCGTGGGACGACCTCGTCGTCCCCGAAGGACTCGACCTCAACTGGATCACCGACGAGGTGCTCGCCGCGGCGCGCAAAGGTGAAACCAATCCGTTCGAGCCGGGCGTCCTGCCCGCGCCGGAAATTGTGGCCGCCTACAAGCCACTCGTGCCGCAGGCACTCGCCGCGCGACTCGTGCCGGAACTGCAGGACATGGACGGCAGCAACAACTGGGTCGTCAGCGGGAAGCACACCGCCAGCGGCATTCCGATTGTCTCGAACGACCCGCATCGCACGATCGAGATGCCGTCGCTCCGCTACTTCGTGCACCTCAACGCGCCCGGCTGGAACGTGATTGGCGCGGGCGAGCCGCCGTTTGTCGGTATCGACGCCGGCAACAACGAGCGCATGGCATGGGGCTTCACCTTCGCCGGCACCGACATGGTCGACGTGTTCGTCGAACAGACCAATCCCGCTGATCCGAATCAAA
>CADEEX010000065.1 GCA_902826465.1 uncultured Acidobacteriota bacterium | reverse complement strand
AGTACGACCTCTCGAACGTGATGTTCATCTGCACGGCCAACGTGCTGCACACGATTCCGCAGGCGCTGCGCGACCGCATGGAAGTGCTGCAGCTGGCCGGCTACACCGAGCTCGAGAAGATCGAGATCGCCAAGAAGTTCCTCGCCCCGAAGGCGGTCGAAGGCGCCGGTCTCACCAAGGACAACATCGTCTTCACCGACGAGTCGATCCAGACGGTGATCAACCGCTACACCCGCGAAGCCGGCGTGCGCAATCTCGAACGCGAGCTGTCGTCGGTGTGCCGCAAGGTGGCCCGTAAGGTCGTCGTCGAGGGCGCCAAATTCTCCGAGCAGATTACGCCGGATAAGGTCACGCAGTATCTCGGCGTGCCGCGCTATCGCAATACGATGGCAGAGGAACGGGACGAAGTTGGCATCGCCACAGGCCTGGCATGGACCGAGGTCGGCGGAGAGATTCTCACGACCGAAGCGACGCTGATGCCCGGCAAGGGCAAGCTGACGCTCACCGGCAAGCTCGGCGACGTGATGCAGGAGTCGGCGCAGGCGGCCATGAGCTACGTGCGCGCCAAGGCCGACGAATACGGCATCCCGAAGAACTTCAACAGCGTCACCGACGTGCACGTGCATGTGCCGGAGGGCGCCATCCCGAAGGACGGCCCCTCGGCCGGCATCACGCTCGCCACCACGCTGGTGTCAGCGCTGACCCGTATCGCCATCCGCAAGGATGTGGCGATGACCGGCGAGATCACGCTGCGTGGCAAGGTGCTCCCGATTGGTGGCGTGAAGGAAAAGGTGCTGGCGGCACATCGCGCCGGCATCAAGAACATCATTCTGCCGAAAGACAACGAGAAAGACCTCGCCGACATCCCGAAGAACGTGCTCGACACACTGAACGTCTACATGGTCCAGACCATGGACGAAGTGCTGAAGATCGCGCTCACGGAGCCGCTGGCGGGACGGCTCGCCGCCGAGACCACGACCGCACCGGTCGAGGTCAGCGACGACACGATTACGCACTAACCGATTGCGGATTGAAGATTTCCGAGTGCAGAGCAGGTTGCTGGTGGCCGGAGCGGTGGCGTCCAACGTCACCGTCCGGTGAACGTGCCCCGACAAACGATTCGCCCCGCCCCACAATCTACTCTGACTCCCCATCTGACATCCACCACGTGAGTCCGGCAATTCCTTGAGGATTGTTGTCGAGTTTGTAACGAGTGCCGTCGGTCCCGCGGACTTTCCCGCGGATGGTCTGCCGGAGATCGCCATCGTCGGGCGATCGAACGTTGGCAAGTCGACGCTCATCAACGCGCTGCTTCGGCAGCGGGTGGCGCGCACCAGTGCGGCGCCGGGCAAGACCAGACTGGCCAATATCTTTCGGGTGACGCGAGGGGCGAAGACACCGTTCTACCTCGTCGATCTCCCGGGATACGGCTACGCCAGGGGCGGCGAGGAATCGGCCCGCGAGTTCCAGCGGCTGACCCAGGCGTACTTCGACTCGGACGCCGCGTCAGGCAAGCGCGGCCAGGGACGCCGGGAGGATCCGGCAGCGTTACTGCTCGTCGATTCCCGGCATCCGGGCCTGGCCAAGGACGTCGAGGCGTGGCAGTGGCTGGCGGGACGACTCGGGAAACGAGCGCTCGTCGGTACCAAGATTGACAAGCTCGCGCGCGGCCAGCGGATCCGCGCGATGAGAGAACTCGAATCCGTGTTTGACGAGCCTGCGCTGCCCGTATCGGCGGTCACAGGCGAAGGATTGGACGAACTGTGGAAACTGATCGACAGGCTGGCGAGCACCCCCAACAGCAACCGGCGCAAGCCAAAGGCAACGGCAGCGCCACAGCCGTAAGCAGCGCCGACGGCGAGGCGCCCAAGGCCAACGGCGATGCGCCGCACGGTCAGGCCGCCAAGGGCGAGAAGATCGAGCGCATCGACCTGGCGTCGCTGAAAGACATGAGCGTCGGGGCGCTGACGAAGATCGCCAAACAGCTCGATGTGCCCGGCGCCACCGGCATGCGCAAGCAGGAGCTGATCTTCGAGATCCTCAAGGCGCGGGCCGAGAAAAGCGGGCTGATCTTCTCTGAAGGGGTCCTCGAAACGCTGCCCGACGGCTTCGGTTTCCTCCGCGCCCCCGACTACAACTACCTGCCGGGTCCCGACGACATCTACGTCTCTCCCTCGCAGATTCGCAAATTCGACCTGCACACCGGCGACACGGTGTCGGGCCAGATCCGGTCGCCAAAAGACGGCGAGCGATATTTCGCCCTGATCAAGGTCGAAGCGGTGAACTTCGAGCCGCCGGAAAAGGCGCGCGAGAAGGTGTTCTTCGAAAACCTCACGCCGCTCTATCCGCAGAACAAGATTCAGCTCGAAACCGAGAGCGAGAACCTCTCGGCGCGCGTGCTCGATCTGATGGTGCCGCTCGGCAAGGGTCAGCGCGCGCTCATCGTCGCCCCGCCGCGCACCGGCAAGACGATGCTGCTGCAGAACATTGCCAACAGCATCACCAAGAACCATCCCGAGGTCTATCTCATCGTCCTGTTGATCGATGAACGGCCGGAGGAAGTGACCGACATGCAGCGCTCCGTGCGGGGCGAAGTGATTTCGTCGACGTTCGACGAGCCGGCACAGCGTCACGTGCAGGTCGCCGAGATGGTCATTGAGAAGGCCAAGCGCCTTGTCGAACACAAGAAGGACGTTGTCATCCTGCTCGACTCGATCACCCGTCTGGCGCGCGCCTACAACACCATCGTTCCGCCTTCCGGCAAGGTGCTGTCTGGTGGTGTGGACAGCAACGCCCTGCAGCGCCCGAAGCGCTTCTTCGGCGCGGCGCGAAACATCGAAGAAGGCGGTTCACTGACCATCGTGTCCACCGCCCTGGTCGACACCGGCTCGCGCATGGACGAAGTGATCTTCGAAGAGTTCAAGGGGACCGGCAACTCTGAAATTCACCTCGATCGCAAGCTGACCGATCGCCGTGTGTTCCCGTCGATCGACATCCAGAAGAGCGGCACCCGCAAGGAAGAGCTGCTACTGCAGAAGGAAGACCTGAACCGGGTGTGGGTCCTGCGCAAAGTCTTGACGCCGCTGTCGCCCGTCGAAGGGATGGAACTGCTGCTGTCGAAGATGAGCAAGACGAAAACAAACCAGGACTTCCTGGCGTCGATGTCTGGCGGCAAATCGTAGCCGACGCACGCATTGGGTAACCCCGGAATCGGGCAACGTGGCACGGGAGATTCTCCCGGTGGTTCGCCAGTGGCCCGATTACTGGATTACCCGATTCTGCTCGCCCTTCTCACGGTTCTGGTCGTCACGCTCGCGGCCGGTCTGCGACCAGACGCGTTCTATTCGGGCGATTCCGGCATCAAGCTGCTGGCCACTCGCGCGGCTCTGCAGCACCCGTCCCACCCTCTCGACATTCCGCTCCCGGTGATCGGCGAGGCGCCGACACAGCACGTCGAACCCTTCCTGGTCGTTCACGACCAGCATGCACACGCCATCACGTCGCCGATCTTTCCGATCATGAGCGCGCCGTTTCTGGCGGTGTTCGGATTGCGCGGGCTCTACGTCATCCCGGCATTGAGTTTCCTGCTGGCCATCGTGGCGTGCGTCGCGCTCGCCCGCGCACTGAGGCTTGAGGCATCGCCATCAACCACTACGCTGGTGTCGGCGCTGGCCACGCCGTTCCTGTTCTATGGACTCGAGTTCTGGGAACACCTGCCGGCGGTCGCGTGTGCCACCTCCAGCGTGGCGCTGCTGCTGCGGGGCCGAGCCTTCGCCGCTGGAGCGCTACTCGGGGTGGCGACACTCCTGCGGCCTGAGGCGGCGGCGTTTGCCATCGCTGTCGTCGCGGCGATGCCCTGGCTCACGCCTCGCCCATCGCTGCGGACCCTGGCGGTTGCAGCCCTCGGCGTGGCGCTCGCAATCGCACCCTACGAGATTTTCCTCCTCGGGCACTTCGGGACGTTTGTCCCGCCGCACCTCAGCACCAACGCGGGTGCGATCCAGGGCCCCTGGCTGGCGAGTCGATGGTCGATTGCGCAGTCGTGGTTCGGTGCGATCGGCCCCACGAGCTTCTGGACGGTCGCCCCGTGTGTGATTGGCGCGGCCGTATCGCTGGCAATGCCCGGAGGCAGGAACAGATCGTTCCTCTGGGCGGTCGCCATCGTCGATGTCGGCCTGACGACGCTCACGGCGCCGAATGACGGTGGCAGCCAATGGGGCGTGCGCTACCTGCTTTTCTCGTTTGTGCCCTTCGTGCTGTTGACAGCCGCGGCCATCGACCAGCTGCCGCGCCATGCCGCGATTTCCGCTGTGTTGATCGTGGTGACGGTGGGGTGCGGCTGGGTCGGGCGCAGCAGCTATCGCCAGCTGCGCAGTATCAAGAACATCTACGGACGGATCGTCGATTTCGTGGATGCCAAGGCCGGCGACGCCGACTTCATCGTGACCGATCTGTGGTGGCTCGATCAGGTCGCTGCCAGCACACTCGCCGATCGTTCGTTGCTCTACACGGCGAGCAACTCTACGGGTGCGGACATCGTCAGGATTCTGAGCGATCGAGCCGTGCCCGTGGTGTCGGTGATTCGCAGCAGCACGGAATCGCCCGACACCGCATCGTGGAGCGCCGGCACCTGCTATGTGGAAGAGCGGCGCGACAGCATCTCCGTGCGCAACCTGGTCGCGATTCGGCTTCGACATCGTTGTCCAGGCCCCTAACCGGGGGTGGGCTATAGGAGAATTGCTCCGTGCGTTATCGACGATATGGGCGGACGGGCTGGAATGTTTCCGAGATCGGTGTCGGCATGTGGGGCATGGCCGCCTGGAGCGGGTCCGATGACGAGGAGTCGCTGCGGACGCTTGGCACGGCCATCAGCCGTGGCTGCAACTTCTTCGACACGGCGTGGGCCTACGGCGCCGGCAAGAGCGAGCGATTACTCGGCGAAGCTCGGCGCACCTACGCGCATGCGCCCATGTTTCTGGCCACAAAGGTGCCGCCGAAGAATCTCCGGTGGCCCGCCAGCCCCGACTCGACTCTGCCCGAGGTCTATCCCGCCGATCATGTCCGCGAGTACACCGAGAAGAGCCTGCGCAACCTCGGTGTCGACACCATCGACCTTCAGCAGTTTCACGTCTGGAACGACGACTGGGCCACCGACGAGTCGTGGCAGCGCACGGTGTCCGATCTGAAAGACGACGGGTTGATTCGCGCGTTCGGCATCAGCGTGAATCGGTGGGAGCCGGACAACGTCCTGCGCGCGCTTGCCACGGGCCTCGTCGACAGTGTGCAGGTGGTGTACAACATCTTCGATCAGTCCGCCGCGGATCAGCTGTTCCCGTACTGTCAGACGCACGATATCGCTCTCATTGCGAGGGTGCCCTTCGACGAAGGTGGCCTGACGGGGACGCTCACCATCGACTCACGATGGCCGGAGACCGACTGGCGAAGCACGTACTTCACGCCAGAGCGGTTGACCGAGACGCTCGCCAGGGTCGAACGTCTCGAGGTGCTGCTGCCCGATGGGATGGACCTGCCAGAACTCGCGCTCAGGTTCATTCTCGAACACCCGGCGGTATCGACGACGATTCCTGGAATGCGACGGCGGCACCATGTGGAGCGAAACGCGGCGGTCAGTGACGGGGAGCGCCTGCCACCCCGGCTGACGGACGCGCTCAAGTCCCACAGGTGGGACCGCCGGCCCTGAGTCGGGCGTCGAAAGGGTTGAACTTGCCAGCCAGGGTCAACCTTGCTGCTATAATCAGGGTTTCCCGGAACGCCCAAGGAGTTCGCTGTGAAGGAAGGCATTCACCCCAAGTACCACGACGTCGAAGCGCGTTGCGCTTGCGGGGCGACGTGGCAGACGCGCTCGACGAAGCACGAGTTGCACCTCGAAATCTGCTCGAACTGTCACCCGTTCTTCACGGGCCGCCAGAAGCTGCTTGATACCGAAGGCCGCGTCGAGCGGTTTACGAAGAAGTTCGGTGCTCAGACGGCGGAACAGCGGAAGCAGGCTGCGAAGGCGAAGAAGGGAACAGCGGCCGTCGCTCGCTGACCATTTTTCTCTCGATGCGCGCGAGGCGATGCCGTACGGCATCGCCCCACGCCACCCCTCGATCTACTTCAAGACTCTTCAAGGCAAACTTCCTCGCCATCTCGAGGTCGCGGACGCGATGCTCGTGATGGATGGCCAGTGCCTCCGCCGCTTCTCGCAGGATTTGCGGCGGACACCCCGGCACATCAGCCACCTGGCGCCAGCGATCCGCTGACCGGTCGTGGTGCCGACGGCGTCGGTCCTCAATCGCCAGCGCTCTGAGCGCCTCAATCTTCACCAGCCGCAAACGCCCGGACGCGCCGCTGAGCGCGATGGCGCGTTCGTATCCGTGCTCCGCGCGGCTCTGCAAGCCGGCCCGCTCGTAGGTACGACCGAGTGCGAGTGCTTCGTACGCATCCGAAGTGGCATCGGCGCCATGATCGGCCAGCGTCAGCAGCCGCGCCGTAATGCCGGCCAGCGACAACAGGTCGAGCCGGTTGTGTTCAAGGACGCCAACAAGCGGCCGTGCATCGCCCGACCGGACGAACTGGAAGTAGCGCGCAGGTATCTCGAATCCGGGCACGTCGGCGGTGCGGCGCGCCCCGAGGATCGTCTCTTCCAGCGTGCTCAGCGAGCAGCCGGTGTCTGCCGCGCCCCAGAACCGCCGGGCCGGATGCAGCATGTCGAGATGCGGCAAGCGTCCGCACGGCGACTCCGAACGATGGAACAAGTAGCGCGTTTCCACCAGCGGCGCGTCGAACGACTTCCCGTTGAACGTGACCAGCGTGCCGGCGCGCGAAAGGTCGTCGGACACCACACGAAGCATCGCGCGCTCTGATGCGGCATTGACCATGACGTGCTGTTCGGTCACGAACGACCCATCGGCCTCGAACCGCGCACATCCCACCAGGAACGCGCAGGTGCCCGCACCACCGTTCAACCCCGTGGTCTCGAGGTCGAAAAACACGAACGGTGGCTGCGCGGCGGTCGCTCCGAAATAGCGCGCGGACGACGCGGCTGCCGAGAGGCGTTCGGCGAAGTCACCGACACAGTGGTGACCGTAGCGCGTCTCGGGCGCATGGCGACGCACGACAACGAGCGACCGTCCACCCGACGCGTCGCGCCAGCTGCCACCAAGCGTCTCTGCTGCCGACTCCGGGCCCACGATGGCATCGCCGTCCTCGACCGCCATCAAGGGCGGCGGCAGCTGGGCGCGCGGCGCCTGTATCACCTCGCGCAAGCGCGCACGGAGCGTGGCTGGGTTCATCATGCCGCCAGCCGTTCCGAGAGCACGAGATCAAGAATGCGCAGCGCCGCCGCCTTGGCCAGCGGCCCGGTGGTGCCGAGAGGCCCCACACATCCTGGGCAGCCGCTCTCGCACTCGCATTCGGCGATCAGCCGGCGGGTTCCGACGAGCAGTTCGTGATGCATCCGAAACAGCGGCTCGCTGAAGCCAATGCCCCCCGGATACTGGTCGTAGATGAACACGCGCGGGTGCGGCGACTCGGTGTCGATCGAGAGCCCGATATCGTGCGCGTCACTCATCAACAACAACTGGGCGATCTGCTTCATGGCAAACGCCAGGCCGACGATGCCGTCACGTCTGTCGTCCGGTGCGTACGGCAGCAACTGCATCAGATCGGCAGGCACCGTAAGCCAGTACGCCGTCGTGTGCATCTGTTGCTCCGGCAGATCGAGCTCGCCGGATCCGACGTTCTCGTTCGTATAGAACTTGATCTTCTTGAAGCCGACCACACGGGAGACAACATGCACTTCGCCGTGCGCCCGCCACGCCGCATCGAGCGTTGTCGCCACCGCCTCGCTGCCGCCGTCTGCCGGCAACGAAGCGATCTCTTCTGCGAACGTGTCGATCGTCGAGACCTTGGCGTAGGTGATCGCCGTCGTGTAGTAGTCGCAATCAATCGATCGGACGAACGCCTTCCGGCCCTCAAAATCGAGTTTCTCGACCTGGAACAGCTTCCCTTCGACGATGTGAATCGCCTTCGGATGGAGCGACGACGGTCCGCTCGTGAAGCTCGTTTCGCCGATGACGTGCGGTTCTCGCGTCGTGTCGACAATGACGAAGTTGTCGGAGCTGATGGAACGCAGACTGACGGCATCGGCCGGGTAGGATTCGTTCGTCCAGGTCCACGTCGCGTCAGGCGCAGCTTCCGGATCGTCGCCGCCGGTCGCGTGCACCAATCCCTGCTCGGCCAACAGGCCGAGAATTTCCTGCACGTCGTGGCCACCCACGAAGCGGATCTCGCCTGCGGTGTCGACGACCGGTCGCCTGCCGAACTGTTCGCTGCGCGTGAATGGCAGCTCGAACGCCGCACATTTCACGTGGTCGACGAGGATATGCAGGTTGTCCGGATCAATCAAGGCGCGCTCAGGCGACGCGTCGAAAAAGTACGAGGGGTTTCGGACAACGAACTGATCGAGTGGTGCACTGCTCGCCACCATGACTGCGGCGGATCGTCCATTGCGCCGCCCGGCGCGGCCGGCCCGTTGCCACGTCGAGGCAATCGTTCCCGGATATCCGGCCATCACCGACACATCGAGCGCGCCGATGTCGATGCCGAGTTCGAGCGCGTTGGTCGAGACCACTGCCTTCACCGTCCCCTCGCGCAGCCCTCTCTCGATCTCTCGACGACGCAGCGGCAGATAGCCACCGCGATATCCGCGGATCCGTTCCGGACCGGCGGGATCGCCTTCGAAGTCGTCCTTCAGATAGGTGGTGAGAATCTCCGTGGCCAGCCGGCTCTGCGCAAACACGATCAGTTGCAGCGGCCGCTTCAGGAACTCGGCGGCAATGCGTCGGGTTTCACTCAGGTACGAACGCCGAATCCCGAGCTGGTGGTTGACCACCGGCGGGTTCACGAACACGAAGAACTTTTCGCCGCGCGGCGCACCGCTCTTGTCGACGAGGGCGAACGGCCGTTCCGCCAGACGTTCTGCCAACTCTCGAGGATTGGCGATCGTCGCAGACGAGCACAGGAACACCGGATTGGAACCGTAGTGTCGACAGATTCTTCGCAGCCGGCGCAGCACGTTGCACAGATGACTGCCGAAGACACCGCGATACGCGTGGAGTTCGTCGATGACGACGTAGCGGAGGTTCTCGAACAGCTTCGCCCAGCGCGGATGGTGCGGCAGGATGCCGGCGTGCACCATGTCGGGATTGCTCAACACCAGATGCGCCCGCGATCGAATGGTACGCCTGGCGTCCTGCGGCGTATCGCCGTCGTAGGTGAAGACGCCGATCTCTTCGCCGGTGGCGGCGTCGAGCGTTTCACACAGGGTCTGCAACTCAGCGAGCTGATCCTGGGCCAGCGCCTTCGTCGGATAGAGATACAGAGCGCGACTCGACGGGTCCTGGAGGATGGCGTGCAGAATCGGCAGGTTGTAGCAGAGCGTTTTGCCAGATGCCGTAGGCGTCGTCACCACCACATCACGGCCGCTGAGCGCATGCTCGACCGCTTCGGCCTGGTGCGTATAGAGCTGGGTGAACCCGCGCGCGGCCAGAACGTCCTTCAGTCGGCCGTCCAGCGCCTCAGGAAACGGAGCGTACTGTGCCGGAATGGCCGGCAGGCGACGCAGTGCCGTGACGTGCAGGTCCGGGTTGTCAGGCCGGTCTGGCAGCTGGCCAGGCGCGAGCCGGTCGATGACCGCATCGAGAGCCGAATCCTTCGAACTTCGCGGCGCCAGCGCCTCGGTCATGAAGGAGCGATAGTACCAACCCCCTCAAAGGCGATCAAGAGGCGAAACGTCTTAAATATTCGACCGCGACTGACAGCCATCCACAGGCAGGCACACGCCGCTGATCCAGCTGGCGGCGGGCGACGCCAGAAACGCGACCACCGCACCCACTTCCTCAGCCTTGCCGAAGCGTCCGAAGGGCAGTTCGCGCATCACAAACTCCGCCATTCCCTTCGGGTCCTCCTGTTGCCGCCGATGCCAGGAGCCCCCAGCAAAGCTGATGGATCCAGGCGCCACGCTGTTCACGCGGATGTTGTCGCGCGCCAGCTGCTGCGCCATCGATTTGGCGAGACTGATCTCCGCAGCTTTCACCGCGTTATACGTCATGCGCCCACCGGATTCGCGGCCCCAGATCGAGGCAATCATCACGATCGACCCACCGCCTCGTCGTCGCATCTGCGGCACCGCGAGCCGCGACGCGCGCACGGCGGGAAGCAACGTCTGGTTCAGTGCCTCTTCCCATTCAGCATCGGTGGTGTCGACGATGGTGCTGCCTCGCGCAAGGCCGACGTTGTTGACCAGAATGTCGAGCCCACCGAGCTCCTGCGTCGTCGCGCTGATCAGATGCTCAACACCGTCGACGGTCGAGACGTCCGCGACAAGCGGCAAGACCCGCGCGGCTCCGGTGGCCGCCTGTCTCAATTCGGCGGCCGCGTCGTCAAGTCGTTCCTTGCCGCGGGCACAGATGGCCACCGAGCACCCCTCCGACACAAGCGCCAGTGCACTCGCGAATCCGAGTCCACGGCTTCCACCGGTGACGATGGCAACTTTGTCTGAAAGAGATAGGTTCACGGGGAGACCAATCTAGGGATGTGGTGATGGGTCAGCGCCGACGCGTGGCCAAGTCGTTCAACGTCCAGTCGAACGGCACGTATTCAACCTTGAAGCGATCGCGTGCAAGCATGTCGCGCTCCGCGTCGACGTGGCGGCGACCGGCGTAGGCCACCACGGCCCGCTCGAGCGGTGGGCGACGTCCGGCCGTCGCGGTGAAGGCCTCGGACAGTTCCCTGCGTCGCCACTGAAATATCTGGCTGGCCTGAACGCGGTTCAGCGCACTGTTGACGCGAATGCAGACGTCGCGGCCGCCGCATTCCTCGATCTGTTCGCGCAACTGCCGCTCGAGCGAATCGCCGGTGTAGATCTCGCTGCGCAAGCGCCCGCTACCGACGGCACCGCGGCCGAGGGCGAAGAATACACGGGGGTCCTTGAATCCGGTCAGGATCGTCTGTTCGATCTGATCGAGCGAAACGCTTCTGCGGGCGACTGGGTGTGTACGCAGGAAGGCGCCAGGGATCTGCTGCATGCTCCGCGTCGGATAATGGTTGATCACGGTCTGCATCACCACGGCGTTGTAGGCGTTCAACCAGAAGGCGATCTGCTCGTCGCGCCCGCTCGGTACCTCGGCGTCCGCCAGCGATGCCACAAATCGGTCGAGACCGCTGCGTTCGGCCTTCAGTGCCCGGTAGTAAACAAACCCGTCACGAACGCGGGTGTCGAGCACCTGGTCGAAGATCGCCAGCGCCGTTCGTTCGTCCTGATCCTGAGCGGATGGCGAGCCGACGAAGATCATGCTGAGGAGCATGCCTACCGTCGAAATCACATGCCGGGGTTTTGAGCCTCTCATCCTGCCAGAACTATACGCGATGCCCTGGCGTCGGCGGTGACAGCGCGGCGCGGCCTCGTGCAGACTATGGGCGTGCTGAACGTGTCCACGTTGTTGATGTCGCTCTACGGCACGTACTCCATCGGCTGGGCCGCTAACGACCTGTATCAGCGCCAACAGCTGGAATCGTGGGCGGCCTGGGCCGTGATGGGCTTCGGCGTGCTGTTGGTGCTCGCCGCGCTGGTCGCCAGAGCGCGGATACCCGGAGGACTGCCAATGATTGCGGCCGCACTGCTTGGGCTCCAGGCCGCCGACGTCCACAACGCCGCGCACCTCGACACACCGCTGTGGGCGCAGGTGGGACGAGCTGTGGCTGGTGCGGTCTTACTTGGGCTGGCGTTCTACGGCGGACTGCCGGCGAAAAGGATGATGCGAGCAGAGAGCAAAGGCTAGCAGGGCTGGACGGCGACCACGAAATCACGAAAGCGCACGAGGAATCGCTCGAAGGAACGGTCGTTCCTGCGCTCGTAATTCCGTGGTCTTCTATCGAACCGGCCCCTACTGCCCCGGGGCGCCGCGGCCGGCCTGCGCTGCGGTCGCCCGTTCGGTTGACGGCGGTACCAGTCCCTTCGCCCGCATGTAGACCGCACCGGTGCCGTACATCTCGTTGCTGTGCGACACGACATTCGCCAGCAATGCGGCACGGGCAATCTGTCCCTGTCCCTGTCGCACGAACTCCAGGGCGTTCTGATCGGTCAGCGCCGCAAATGCCTTGTCACACAGCGCGAAGGAATCGGCCAGCGCCTTGACGAACTCGGCCTTGGTCTTCAGCTCGGTCTCGAGGTTATGCCCTTGATTCGGGTTCGCCTCGCCGAGAGCGGCGGCGCACGATCCGAACTGCGAGTTGGCGACGTGCGCAAACAACTGACCGTAGGTCCGCAGCTCGGCTGCCGGCCCCGGTTTGAAGTTGTAGTCGGCCTCGGCCATCTTGGTAGCCTCTTCCGTCAGGTTCAGTTTGACGGCGTTGTAGCCACGATTGAGGCTGGCGGTGAGCGTCAGCGGTTGTCCGGGAGGGGGCGGCTGCGCCACCGCGCTGCTCACCGCAGCGAATACGCCGACCACCATCAACACGATACGTTTCATGCTCCACTCCTTGTAGGAAAGACGAAGGCGGAAGTGAATGTAGCACAGTGACTCAGGCCGTCCTTGCGAGGGCGCCGGGATTCGGTCATGCTGGCTGGGTCACGAAAGGACTCTGACATGTCGAACCGTTTCAGACTGGGCGCGCTCCTCGTTGTCGTCAGCGTGGTCGGTATGGCGCAGGCGCCGAAGCCGGCGTCCAAACCGAGTATGACGGTCTATAAATCGCCGACCTGCGGCTGCTGCTCGAAGTGGGTCGAGCACATGAAGGCCAACGGCTATACCGTGACGACTCTCGATGTCGACGACATCATGGTGCCGATGAAGACGTACGGCGTGCCAGAGTCAGCCGCGTCGTGCCACACCGCCGTAATCGGCAGCTATGTGGTTGAAGGGCACGTGCCGGCCGACACGGTTACTCGTATGCTTCGCGAGAAGCCGGCCATTCGCGGCATCGCGGCACCGGGCATGCCAGTCGGGTCGCCTGGCATGGAAGTCCCTGGTACCAAAGCCGCCGCGTACGACATCGTCAGCTTCGACAAGCTCGGCAAAACCGCGCTGTACGAGAAGCGATAGGGCGCTCTCGCCGGCTTCAGAGAAAGAAGAAGGGCGGGTCCCTGCTTTGAGGAACCCGCCCTTTTCTTTGGAAACCTAAGACCTAGGAGCTGAGACCTGGTGCTTCAGGCGCACCCCGACGTGTTCCCGCAGTTGGAGCACTTGTAGCAGGCGCCGCTGCGGATCATGATCGAGCCACAGGTCGAGCAGGGCGGCGCGTCTTCCTGATTCTGAATCGTCGAATACGGTGTCGCGACCTTCGCCGCCGGTGGCGCAACGACCGCCGGCGCCACGGCGACAGGCGCCGCCGGTGCCGCGCCCGCCTCTTCCAGTTCGCGGCCGTTCACACCGGCGTGGAACTGGGCTTCCGTCGACATGAACTTGCTGGCCAGCCAGCGGAAGATGTAATCGACGATCGACTTTGCGAAGCGAATCTCCGGGTTACGGGTCATTCCGCTCGGCTCGAAGCGGACGTGGCTGAACTTGTCCACCAGCGCCTGCAGCGGCACGCCGTACTGTAGTGCGTACGAAATCGCCTGCGCGAAGGCGTCGGCAAAGCCGGAAATCGTCGAGCCTTCCTTCGCCATCACCAGGAAGATCTCGCCCGGCTGTCCATCTTCGAACAGGCCGACCGTGATGTAGCCCTCGTGTCCCTGAATGTCGAACTTGTGCGTGATCGCGTGCCGCTCATCCGGCAGCTTGCGTCGCACCGGCTGCTTCACGAGCTGTGCGGCCGCCTGCATCGCCAGTTCCGCCGCCGTCTTGTCCTTCGACGTGTTGAGCGGCTGCGTGCGCTTGCTGCCGTCGCGATAGATCGACACCGCCTTGGCGCCGAGCTTCCACGACTGGATGTAGGCCTGCGAGATATCGTCGACGGTCGCATCCTTCGGCACATTGACGGTCTTGCTGATCGCACCCGAGATGAACGGCTGCGTGGCGCCCATCATGCGGATGTGCCCCATGTACTGGATGGAACGCTGTCCCCTGGTGGCCTTGAACGCGCAATCGAACACCGGCAGGTGTGAATCCTTGAGTCCTGGGGCGCCTTCGATCGTTTCGTTCTCATCGATGAACTTCACGATGGCGTCGACCTGGGCCGGCGAATAGCCAAGCTTTCTCAGCGCCATCGGCACGGTCTGATTGACGATCTTCATGAGACCGCCACCCACCAGCTTCTTGTACTTTACGAGCGCGATGTCGGGCTCGACGCCGGTCGTGTCGCAATCCATCATGAAGCCGATGGTGCCGGTGGGCGCGAGCACAGTGGCCTGCGCGTTGCGGTAGCCGTGGAGCTCGCCCAGTTCCACTGCATCGTCCCACGAGCCCTTGGCCGTGGCGTAGAGGTCAGACGGGACGTTGCGCGGATTCACGTCGCGCATCGCCTCGCGATGCTTGCGCATCACGCGGAGAAACGGCTCGCGGTTCTTGTCGTAGCCAGAGAACGGCCCGCCATGATCGCGCGCAATGCGTGCCGATTGCGCATACGCCTCGCCGGTCATCAATGCCGTGAGACCGGCCGCGTAATCACGACCAGCATCGCTGTCGTACGGCAGGCCGCGCGACATCAGCAGCGCGCCGAGGTTGGCGTAGCCCAGGCCGAGCG
>CADEEX010000064.1:1031-14719 GCA_902826465.1 uncultured Acidobacteriota bacterium | reverse complement strand
GCGGCCGACACGTTGTACGGTTCGGCCGCCGCCGCCTTCCGCAGCACGCCGATCGCTTCGGCGTACCGACGCTGCTCCAGATAAATCTGCCCGAGATTGACGTTGGTGCCGACATCATCGGGATCGATGGCGGCCACGCGCTCGAATTCGCTGATGGCGTCGGCGGTCCGGTTCTCAGCGCGCGCCACCAGACCAAGCACATAGTGGGGTTGAGGCGCGGACGGCAGCAGCCGCGCCGCTTCGGTCGCTTCGCGGACCGCGCCCTGAAGGTCTTGCGCGTAGAGCAGCGCGAGACTGAGATTGACACGCGCGATTGCGAGCGACCCGTCGAGCGTCAGCGCCCGGCGGAACTGTTCGGCCGCGGGCGCGTACTCGAACCGCTCGAGGCGTGCGGCCCCCTGGTTGTTGATCCGGTAGGCCTGCTCCCGATCCACAGATGACGGGGTCGAGGCAGGACGTCCGCAACTGACGGCAATCAGGGCGGCGCCCGCCAGCAGCCCACGAACAGCCAGGCCTCTCGCGTTCACGATGCGCATCACACCGATCAGCGCCCAGCGCCACCGGCGCGGCGATCAATCGGCATGGTCTGCACGAGGCCGGCGCCCTCTCTGATGGTGATGGCGCTGTTGACGGGAACCGCGCCAATCGTGTCGACCTTGCCATTGGGCCACGTCACGCGGACCGACTCGACACCAGTAGCGGTCCCCAGGCCGAAGGTCACCGGCAATTCGCTTTGCGACGCGTAACTCGAACCGGTCTTGACCAGCCGCCATGAGGTCGCACCGCCGCGTGCGGTCACGTCGACTCTGGCACCAATGCCGTCGCGATTCGCCGCGCTCCCCATCGTCCGCACCCGCAGCACATTGTTCAACGGCGGCGTCCCGTTACGGAACAGCCGCGCCGCGCCGTTGTTGACGTTCATGACGATATCGAGATCGCCGTCCCGATCGAAGTCGCCATAGGCGGCGCCACGGGCGACCACGGCGCGCTGCAGTGCCGGACCCGCCTGCGCTGAGACGTCTTCGAACTGTTTGCGACCGGTGTTGCGAAACAGGTGCGGCCGCTGCGCGTACGTCACGCGCGACTGTACCCGATCGATGTCGTCGGCCACGTGGCCGTTGGCCGCAAAGATGTCAGGGAAGCCGTCAAGATCGGCGTCAAAGAAGAAGCAGCCAAACGTCAACGACAGCAACGATGTACGGCCAACCGCCGACTTCGGGGCATCGTCGATGAACAGCCCGTGCCCTTCGTTGTGGTACAGCGCCATCATCTGATTCGAGAAATTGCCGATGACGAGACTCGGCCGGCCCGAACCATCGTAGTCGATGGCGTCGACACCCATGCCGGCCCGCGCGACCCCAGCTTCGCTGAAGGCGATGCCCGCGCCGAGCGCCCGGTCTTCGAACGTGCCATCGCCCTTGTTGCGGTAGAGACGATTCGGTTCCGTATCGTTGGCGACAAACAGATCGAGGCGGCCGTCACCGTCGTAGTCGAGCAGCGCGACACCGAGCCCCTTCGACGACGGGTCCAACACGCCGGCCTTTCGCGTCACGTCCTCGAAGGACCCGTCGCCCTTGTTGCGGAAGAGCGAGGGGCTCTGTCCTTTGTACGACTCCGGGGTGCAGTACGACTTGGCATTGCCGTCGAGTGTGCAGTAGAGATCCTTGTCGGGCGACCACTCGACGTAATGCGCAACAAAGAGATCGAGGCGGCCATGGGCGTCGTGGTCGAACCAGAGGGCTCTGTTCGAAAAGCCGCTCCACGCCACCCCGGCCCTGGCCGTGACGTCTGCGAAGCGACCGTTACCAAGGTTCCGAAAGAGGCGATTGCCGCCGAGGGCCGTCACGTAGATATCGACCTTGCCGTCGTTGTCGAAATCACCGGCGGTGCCACCAATCCCGTACAGCGGGACATCGAGCCCCGACCCGCGTGTGACGTCGACGAAGCCGCCGGCTTGCGTATTCCGGTAGAGCCCGGCGATGGTCGACGGCCCGGTTCGACCGGGCCAGCGCATCGAGTTGATGAACAGCACGTCCTGCCATCCATCGTCGTCGATGTCCAGGACGACGACACCTGAACCGACCGTTTCGGGCAGGTACTTCTTGCCGAAGGCCCCGCTGTTGTGGACGAAGCGAATGCCGGCCGCGGCGGTGGCATCGGTGAACATCGGCGCCTGACCGGCGACGGACACGGCGGCCGCGACGACGGCCGCGACAAGAATCAGCAGGTGGCGCATGGTGGAATATGTGTCCGGCATCAGTTGACCGCCACGGCGCGGCGACCGTTGGGTGGCACCGCGGGCCGATGCTCGTGAATCGACTGCCGCTCATTGTTGTCGTCCGGCGATCTCAGGCGGAACGGTCCGGTAACCGCCTGTGATGACTCGTCGGCCTTGAAGCGGGTGTAGAGCACCTGCTCGCGCGCCGCCAGTTCGGCCTGGCCCGACCCCTGGTAGCTGAGCATCAAGTTGTAGTGCGCCTGCAGGTCTTCAGGGTCGACCGCCAGTACCTGTTTGAGCGCGACGACCGCCTCATCGTAACGGCGTTGCAGGAACAGCAGGCGGCCAATTTCGTTGAGGACCACCCGATCACGCGGATACGACGCTGCCGCCACGCGCTGGTGATCGAGCGCCTCATCGTACCGCCCAAGGGTCTTCAACGCCACCGCCAGAAAGTAATGGGCCTTGGCTAACCGGGGCGAGAGTGCCAGCGCCTTCTCGAGCATCGGAATCGCCGCCTCGACCTCACCCTCCTGCAGTTGCGCCCGCGCCACGTTCACCGGACCGTCCGCATACGCCGGATCGAGCGCCATCACATGCCGGAACGCCGCCTGCGCCGCCTTCAGGTCGCCTTGCAGCAACAGGCCGATCCCATAGTCGTTCCAGCGCTCTCGCACAGCAGCGTCCAGCAACGGAGCCGTCTCAGGCATCGGCGCGGTCGCGCCGACCACGGCAATCGACGCCGTCGCCTCGGCCATCACGGTCGTCGGGATATCAGGAATCGCTTTGATCTGCCCCGACACGGCTGACGTATCGCCGGTGAATTCCCATGGACCATCGTCGTGTCCCGCGGCAATCGGAGGTGCGGACGCGGACCTCACGCCGGCGTAGGCCCACTGCGTGTTCCACCAGGCGAACTTGCGATAGTTCACCTTGGCTTTGAGGACGATCCGGTCGCCAGCGTCAGGCGGGATGTCGAGGCGGTAGTGAATGGTGTCGGCCGCTCCCGGCGGGATGAGCCGCACGTAGGCCACCGATCGCGTGGCCCAGGCATTGCGCTTGTTGATCGGATTGCCGTGCTCGTCGAGTTGGAGACTGCGATAGAAGTGGGCGCCCGGGTCAACCGGACCGCTGCCGCCATCAGCGGCGGCGCCGCTGTGCATCAGCACGCGGCCCTTGTCGTCCGTCGCCTCGAGTTCCACCCAGACGTCGAGGGCGTCCACTGTTCCGCCGGGAAAGAAGTGGCCGACCTTCCGCGTCCGCACGACGACTTCGACACGCACTGATTCACCACGACGTACCGTCACGGGCACCTTGTCGAGCGGTGCTAACACAACGCTCGGCGGACGATTCGACGTGGCGCCTGCCGCACCAAACAGGCCCGACTCTTCGCCGACGGCAAACGTGCTCGCGGCGCGGGGCGACGACGACGACACTGACTGCAGATCGTCGGTCGTGATTGACTCTGCCCGGGTGATACCGAAGACGTCGACCGAGATCTGACCATCGCGCAGGAAGTCCTGCACCGCCTTGAGCTGTACCGCGTCGTGATTCACGAACGGCAAGGCGGTATTGGCGGCAGCAAATCGATGCGAACGAATCTTGCCGCTCTTCGCGGCCGGATCGGTTGAGTTGACCAGCGGCATGTGACAGTCGGCGCATTTCTGCGACGCCGCCGGATAGTAGAACGAGCGCGCGCCCTGGCCGGAAACCCCGGACGCCTGCCAGTTGTCGTAGTCGTTGAAGCCGCGGATCCAGCGATAGCCATTGACCGGCTGATCGAGGTGCACCTTGTGACAGCCCGAGCAGAACTCGGCGGTCTGTTCGCGATGGAACGGTTTGATGAACGTGGTCCGGTGCGGCGCCGGCGCGAGCTGCAATAGCTTGTCGTGGATCAGCTGCATCACCGCGTTGTCGCTGGCCGCAAGGTCGTGCAGCGGCGGATATTCGATGGTGATACCGCCCTGCCCCATCGACCCGTGCACGGCGGTCACCGAATGGCAGGACGTGCAGGCCAGCCCCGCTTGCGCTTCCGGGGTATTGATCTGCTCCTTGATCGGCCGGTCGAAGCGGCCGTTGAAGAACACCGCGTGATCGTGGCAGCCGGCGCACCACTTCGACGGCGTGGTCCCGACAGTGTCCTGCATGTACTCGATCGACTTGCGGTACCACTGGTTGTTGAACGAGGAGAAGTGGTGGGTCGACGACTTCCACTCCTCGTAGAGCTCCTTGTGACAGCGGCCACAGCTCTCACTCGTCATGAAGAAGTTCGCCGGGATCGTGCCGTTGACGTTGGTGTTGGCCGACGACGGAAAGAACGGGCTGGTCTTTCCGGCGCCCTCCTCTTCCATCGTGGTCGGCACCACCAGCGGATTCTCGATGCGGTAGGCGGCCCGCCACCGCGCGTCTCGGCCGCTGGCGTACACCGCAGCGCCGGCGGCAGCCGCAATGACGACCACGACCGAGCTGCGCAGCATCATGCGCGCGCGCGGCTGCGCCATCGCACCAGAGAGGCCCCACAGGTAGGCGAGCAACAGAAGTGCGCCGGCGGACGAAGCCGCTACATGCGCGTCAACGATCGTCCGGTAGGGCGTGGTAGCACCGGTCACCAGGATGACGAGGCCGGCCGCCAGCCCCGCGGCGGACACACCGAGGCCGGCCCGACCGAGCAGTCCCCTCCCCCACGGCCCCGGGATCACCGACCATACAACCCCCGCCGCCAGCAGGACGCCGAGGATGGGGTGAAGCGCGACCTGCAGGTAGTACCACAGCGTCGGGTCGGCAAACGCCCAGAGGTACGCGGCATTCAGGAGCAGGACGATGAAGCCGACGACGAGCACCCGAGCGCGTGTCACTTCGCGTCAGCTCCGTATACGTCGTGATACACGCGGACCGCTTCATCCTCCGACGGCAGCCCGAGGTTGTCGGTAAAGCGGTTCATGAACGCGAACATGCAGGTCTGCAGGACCACCTCGAGCGCGCCGCGCGGACCGAACTCGGCGCGCAGACGGTCGTAGTCGGCATTGGTCACCGCGGCGGGATTTCTCGTCAGCTGCCGGGCGAACGTCACCGCGACGAGCTCGCGTGGCGTCAGTGCGCTGTCGTCCTTCTGCATCTGCAGCAGCTTGTCAGGACTGACACCGAGGCGACGCAGCCCGAGCACCTGGTGCAACGTGCAGTAACGACAGCCGTTGGCGGTGGAGACCGCGAACGAGATCTGCAGCTTGATCTCCTGACTGACCGATGCCCCCTGGCCGATCGTCGCGGTATAGGCCCGCCACGATGACGCGATGTCCGGCACCAGGTTCATCGCCCGCTGCGAATTCGCGAGGCCCAGCCCGAGCACGTTCGCCGGCGCTGCTGCCGGACGGGTCCTCGACGCGACCACCCCTGCCGACCACGCCATCTGCTCGTCGGTGATGAGGCCGACGCGCGCGAGGTCGCGTGGTTTTGGCGGCGACGCTGGCAACACCGCGGCCGTCAGCGCCCACGGCTCGGTCGGAACGTTCACGGCCTGCGTCAGCCGCGTGAAGTAGTTGTAGAAGCTGACGGTCATGGTCAGCTCCACGATCTGAGGGTCAGCGTAGTACGCCCGCACCTGACGGAACCTGGCGTCGTCGACGCCGTGGACATCCTGCGTCAGCCACGCGGCGTAGTTCACAGCCAGCTGTTGTTCCGGGCGCATGGTGCCGCCCGACTCGAACGCGCGCAGGAGCGTGCGGCCACGATCACTGCCCATCAGCAACCGCCGTGCATGAACCGTCCCGTAGGGGCTGTGCAGGACGCGCGCGATCTGGAGCCCCATGGCCATCTTTGTCTCCGGTTCGACGGAGCCGCCATAGAGAAGGGTCTTGAACGCGGCACCAAACGGGCCGGCTGCCCCGGGAACGAGGGACAAGGCGCGCTGGTAGCCGGGCACGTGCCCATGTTCGATGAGCTCACCGCCGCGGAAACCGTCGGGAGCTTCCGCGCCTAGCGCGGTTCGTGCGACCGCGCGCTGGAGGCGCCCGGCCTCTGCGACGAGCGCATCCACCGACGGCAGGGCGGGCACCTGCGCCCAGGCCGGCGGCGCCGCGACAAGCGCGAACACGACTGCAGCGGCGAGTATCGTTGACCAAAGGCGCATCGCCAGAATCTCCTGTGACTGTGGGATGCGCGACTCTATCCGCCACGGTGGCCGCCGACAATAGTGTGTTTGCAGTATTGATCCGCAGCCTGAGGCACCCCACAATCCGCCGCGATGCCTCATATCCCCCTTCCCGAAGGCCTTCCCGGCATCACCGGTGGATTCGCCTTCAGGCCAGAGACGGCGGCGCCGATGCGCCGGCTTGCCGAAGTGCTGCTGCGAGGCGACAGCACGCTGACAAGCGGCGAACGGGAAATGATCGCCACCGTGGTGTCGGCACGGAACGCATGCGCGTTCTGCCGTGACAGCCACCGGGCTGCGGCGGCGCATCACCTGGATGGCAATTACCGACTGGTCGATGCCGTGCGAGACGATCATCAGTCGGCGCCGATTTCGGCCAAGTTCAAGGCGCTGTTGACCATCGCCGGACATGTACAACAAGGCGGCAAGCAGGTCACCAACGACGACGTCGTGCAGGCTCGGGCTGCGGGCGCCACCGATCTCGAGATTCACGACACGGTGCTCATTGCCGCGGCGTTCTGCATGTTCAATCGCTACGTCGACGGCCTCGCGGCGTGGACACCGACCGATCACGATCTCTACCACCGGATGGGTGAGCGAATGGCTGTCGAGGGATATGTCCGGCCCGGCACCTAGAGCCGGCGGGCTCTACCTCCCGGGGGTCGAGGCCGACCCGAAACCCGGTGTCTATCGGCGGCTCATCGAGTCGGCCAGGAGCCGGGGCGCCGATTACTCGAAAATCTGGGATTTGCTCGCGTATCAGAACGACATCACCGTCCATCTGACGCGCTTCACTCACGGCGTGCTGCGCCAGCCGGCCTCAATCACGCCGGGATTTCGCGAACTGATCGCCGCCTACACCTCATACCAGAATGCCTGCGGCTTCTGCGTCAAGGCGCACGCCGCCGCGGCCGCGGAACTGCTCGGCGACGACACGCTCGTCTGGAACGTGTTGCGGGACATCGACAGCGCGGTGCTGCCAGACCGCGAGAAGCAGCTGCTGCGATTCGTCGGCAAGCTCACCAGCGATGTCGCCGGCGTCCAGGCCGACGACATCGACACGCTGCACGCCGCCGGATGGGACGATGAGGCGATCTACTACGCGATCACGACCTGCGCGCTGTTCAACTTCTACAACCGCTGGATCACCGCCTCCGGCGTGCCAGAAATGGCCGACGCGGCTCATCGCGAACAGGGCCGATCGCTTGCCTCGCAGGGGTATGTCAGGAAGGAACACGATCGCAATGGCTCATATTGATCTGCCGTCAGGACTGCCAGGCATCCGCGGACCCATGGTGTTCAGGCCCGAGACGGCGCAGCCGCTCAACGACCTGGTCGAGGTGCTGCTGCGGGGACCACATTCGCTGTCGATGGGCGAACGCGAACTGATTGCCACGTATGTGTCATCGGTGAACGACTGCCGTTATTGCCAGACCATTCACGGCGCCATCGCCGCCCATCACCTCGCGGGCGACGACGCACTGGTCGCCCGCGTGACATGCAATCTCGAACGGGCGCCGATCTCGGACAAGCTCAAGGCGCTGCTCGTCATCGCCGGTCACACCGCACAGGGCGGCACGCACGTGACGACGGAAGACGTCGCGCGGGCGCGGACTGCGGGGGCGACCGATCTGGAGATTCACGACGCGGTGCTCATTGCCGCGTTCTTCTGCCTGTGCAACCGCTATGTCGACGGGCTCGCCACCTGGGCGCCGGAGGATCCTGAGTTCTATCGACAGCGCGCGGCGCTGGTCGCCGAGCACGGCTACGGCCCGGCGACCACGATGACCGCAGCCGCGGCACCTCGCACTCCCACCGCGATCACTCCGTGAGCCGGCGTCGTGCCGCGTCCGTCAGGGGATAGACAGGCAAACCGAGAAGGACGACCGCCAGCCCGCCGATCGCCTGCAGTGGTTGATTGATCGCCACCGCGCCAATCACCACCATCAGCAGCGCCACGAACCCGCCCATCGTCCACGGATATCCCGGCGCACGGAATCCGGCGGCGTCCGGCGCACGACGGCGCAGCGGGACGCTGGCGGCGGCCGCCAGCGCCACAAACGCCAGCGTCGGGCACATGAAGAAGGTCAGGATCTCCCGAAAGCTTCCTACCGAGGAAAACACCGAGGCGAGCACGGCCAGCACCAGCGTCGATCGCACCGACGTGCCCGAGCGTGGATTGACCGGAGCGAACGCGGCCGGGAACACGCCGTCCGCGCTCATGGCGACGTAGAGGCGGGGCGCCATGATCAGCAGTCCGAGGGCACTGCTGGCGACCGAGACGATGACGATCGCGGCGAACACGCGGGGGCCTGCCGATCCGAACATCGCTCGGCCAGCAATCTCCGCGAAGGCGGTCGGCGACCTCGCCAGGCTCGGCGGCACGAGGTAGATGAACGCGGCGGTGGTCGCAACGTACACCAGCGTGACGCAGCCGACTCCAAGCGTGAGGGCGATAGGAAGCGTCCGTGCCGGCCGCGTCACCTGGTCGGCGATGCGACTGGTGTCCCAGAATCCGCCGAACGAAAAGAACACCGAGATGATGCCGACGGCCAGCACCGCTCCCATCGGCAGTCCTCCAACCGGGGTGTTGTCGGCCGGCGCAAAATGCGACCAGCTGCCCGTGCCGCTTGAAAACGCCACGGCGATGACCACTGCGAGCGCGAGGAGCTTGCCCACCGTCATCACCATCATCGTGCGGGCGCTGAGGCGGACGCCCAGCAGCGTGACGAACGTCAGGACCCAGATGGTCGCCAGGGCCAGCCAGCGCTCGTGGCCGGAAGCGGCTGGCCAGACGACCACCAGATACGGGGCGACACCCGTGGCCAGCGCCGCGGCCACTCCCGGGTCCATCACCAGCAACGACTGCCAGCCATAGAGAAACGCGACACGCGGTCCCCAGCCCTCGCGCAGGAATACGTAGGGCCCCCCGGCTCTTGGCAGTCGCGACGCCAGTTCGCTGAACGTGAGCGCGCCGGCAACCGCCAGCCCGCCGCACCCTATCCACAAGGCGAACGTCAACGCCGGCGATCCGACGGTGCCGATCAACTCGACGGGTGTCAGGAAGATGCCAACGCCGATCGTATAGCCGACGACGAGCGCACTCGCCGACCACACACCGATCGCACCGCTCGGCGGAACGGCGGCCTCGCGTCCACCTGCCCCGCTCATTGCAAGAGACTCATCACCCTGTTCAGAAGCTGACGCGGGCGGCGAGCTGCAGCGCGCGCGGTCCGCCGGTGCCGAACACACCGCCGGCAGTACTGACTGGCGTGCCGAACTGCGAGGCGCGTTGATAGCCCGCAGATGCGGGATCGCTCGAATCGCGGGCGAGTACGTTGGCATAGCCCGAGTAATTGAGGTTCGACGTGCCAAGGACGTTGGTCGTGTTCAGCACGTTGAACACTTCGGCAATTGCCTGCACCCTCGTGCCGCCAATCACCAGCGCCTTCGAGACACGCAGATCAATCGCGCTGAAGCTGTCGTTGAACCGTGCCGTGTCGGCGACCAGCGGCAACGGCTCCCCGTTGATGCCGCCCGTGGCGTTGACGCCCCGGATGAAGGTGTTCAGGTCGGCGCCGGTCTTGAATTGCCGCCCGCCGGCGTTGCGCGCCAGCAGCGGTACGCGCGACTGGCCGTCTGGCATGAGGATGTCCATCGGCACACCGGACGCGGCGGTCCAGAGCGCGGCCACCTGAATCCCACGCCAGAGGTCGATGACGCCAGAGGCCACCAGGCGGTGGCGCTGGTCGTTCGGGGTCGGTCCGTTCTCACGCGGTAAATCGTTCGGGTCGATCGGACCGGTCGAGAACGGGATCTGGTCGTCGTTGGCATAGTTGCGGGCCGACGACAGCGTGTAGGCGGCGCGTAGGCCAAGCCGTGACGCGACACGACGATCGTACGACAACAACAGCGCCTGGTATTCGGTCCTGGCACTCGATTCCAGGTTGACGACGCGGTCGGGACCGCCAACCACCGGGTTGAAGACCGTGCCGATCGTCCGACCGATGATGAAGTCGGAACCACGGTTGTAGACGACATCTGCCCGGACTGTCTGACTTCCGATCTGCCGCTCGATGCCAATCGACGACTGCTGGACCTTCGGATTCTGCAGGCGTGGATCAATGATGTTGATGCCTGAGGCGCCGGCGCCAGGGAGGATGAAGCCAGTGAACGGATTCGACACCGAGGGCGCGCCCGGCGGCAACCGGCCTGTCGTCTGATCCATGAACAGCAGATTGCCGGCCCGCACCTCGATGGGCAGCGCCCGACCATCAAGACCGCGCTCGAGCGACTGGATCTGCAGCGTGACGCGGTCGTAATAAATGCCATAGCCGCCGCGGATGCTGGTGCGGGCATCCGGCGTCGACCAGTTGAATCCGAGACGCGGTCCCCAGTTGTTCACATCGCGCCGGCGGTCTTCGGTGACCAACGGCGCCACTATCGGGTTCAGCTCGCCGACCCGGCTCTGGTTGTTGACGTCGGTGTCGACCTCATAGCGAAGGCCGGCATTGATCGTCAGCCGCGGATGCACGCGCCAGTCGTCCTGCACGTAGCCGGCAACATGCATGCTGTTGGCGCCAGCAATCGAGAGCCCACGATCAGGATTGCCGCTGCGCAACGTCACCGCGAACAGCAGGTCGTCGTCGTTCACGGTCCCGTCGCCGTTGCGATCGAAGGCCGGAAAGTCTTCGATCAGCTCGATGCGGCCGTTGCGGAAGACGTCGAGATCGAAGACGCCGCTGACCCGCTGCCACTGCCCGCCAATCTTCCACTGGTGAGTCCCGCGTACCAGCGACACGGCATCGCTGATCTGCAGCCGCGACTGCGTCGTCGCTTGCGGAACGCGGAACGAGGAGCCGGCCAGCATGCTCGGGAACGTCATCTGCACACCGGGCTCGACCGGGACGACCGCGTTCGAGAAATCGCTGACGCTGGCACTGAACGCGTTGACCGCGCGCGGCGACAGGATGCGGGTCCACGAGCCGAGCACGGCGTGCAACCGGTTCCGCGACTGCTGACGATACGACGCAGTCCCGATGGCGCGATCGAGTTTGCTCGCCGAGATATCGTCTTCGCGCTGGCCGGAGTAGCGCAACGTGACCGTGTCGCCCGCCGCCCGCCAATCGACGCGTGCCGTGCCGAGCAGGTCGTCGAGTGGCGCCACCGCGAAGGTCCGGGCAATGGTGCGGGACGCGGTGTTGCGGCTGCCAACCAGCACCCCGCCATCCTCGTTACGCCACTCGAGGGCGGCGAATCCGAACAGACGCTGGCGGCGAAGTGGTCCTCCGAACGTGAACGGCACCTGTTGACGACGAAACGGCATGTCGTCGGCCAGTGTCGACTCGAGTGTCGCCGGTGACGACTGCCACGCCCGATCGCGCAGGAACACGGCCGCCGTCCCATGCGTGTCGTCCGAGCCTGACTTGGTGACCACGTTGATCACCGACCCCGCCGATCGTCCGAGTTCGGCGGAGAAGCCGTTGGTGGCGACCCTGAACTCCTGCACCGCGTCCTGCGTGAGATTCAGCAACGGACCGCCGACGACGTCGTCGTTGTTGTCCATGCCGTCAATCGTGACGTTGCCACCGCGTCCCATCTGTCCGGCCGAGGAGACGACCACCGAGCGGCCCTTCGTCGGATCGAAGTTCGGCGCCGGTGCATTGCCCGGCGTCAACAGCGCGAGCTCCAGGAAGTTGCGGCCGTTGAGCGGGAGCGAGTCGATCTCGCGCGCCGAGATCACCGCGCCGACTGACGACGACAGGACGTCAACCACGCTGGCGAGCGCGCCGACGGTCACCGACTCCTGCCCGCCGGACAGCAGCAGTTCGATGTCGACGTCGACGGCGCCACCGACGGCAAGCGTCAACCCTTCGATCCGCCTGGTCGCGAACGCGGGAGCGGTGACAATGACATTCACTGTGCCGGGCGCGAGGTTGGTGACCGCGAAGTGTCCGGAAGCGTCAGCGTCGGTGTCGCGCGTCAAATCGGTGCTCGGCTGTACCACCTGAACGTGCGCGGTGATACCGCGCCGCTGCGGATCGACAACACGTCCACGGATGGTCGCGTCAGCGCCGGGCTGTTGCGCGCACAGTAACGGGGCAACGGCCAGCAGGCAGCCGAGCGTTCGGATGGTGTGGGCAATGGGGTGCGCAAGGCGCATGTCGACGTCCTCCAAGTCGGATCGAAAACTCGGCGGACTGTAGCGGGAGGGCGGGTCGCAAACAATAGTGCGTTCGCATTAGCGGGTGTCTCACGCTGTCGCCAGCGCGTGCTCAGCGAACGGGAATCGTGAGCCCCTGGCCTTCGACGCAGTCATACGCACGGCCGGTGACGACGTTGGTGAACTCGTCGAGGCGTCCGCTTGGCCACGCAATGACCAGCCGTGCTATTCGATCGCGCCGACCGACGCCGAACGTGACCGGCAGTTCCGACTGCGACAAATAACTCGACCCGCTCTTCACCGTGCGCGACTGCGTCGTGCCGTCGTGAAAGATTCTGACGACGGCGCCGATAGCGTCGCGATTCGAGCGGGTCCCGACCAGTCGCAGGCGCAGGCTGCGATTACCAGACAGCTGGTCGTTGCGGAACAGGTAGGCGGGGCCGTTGTTCGTCGTCAGCAGCAGATCGACGTCGCCATCGTTGTCGAAATCGCCGCAGGCCAGACCGCGGGCGACGCGCGGCTGCGCGAATGCGTCCCCGGCCTCGGCCGCGGCGTCACGGAAGGTCGCATCGCCCTGGTTGAGGAACAGGTGCGGCGGCTGGGCATAGCCGATGCTGCCGCCGATCCGTACCGCCTCATCGATGTGGCCATTCGCGTCCAGCAGATCGATCGCGCCGTCGAGATCGACGTCAGCAAAGGCACAGCCGAACCCGAGGCGGTTTCGGGATGCGGCGCCGAGCCCGGCGGCAATGGCGGCATCTTCGAATCGTCCGCCACCCAGCGGCTTGTACAACCCGATCATCTCGTTGTCGAAATTGGTGACGGCAATCGACAGGCGGCCTGAGCCATCGAGGCTGGCGGTGTCGACACCCATGCCGGCCCGCGCCCTGCCGTCGCGGCTGAGGGCCACGCCGGCGCCGACCGCCATCTCCTTGAATGTCCCGTTCTTCTGATTGCGATACAGCTTGTTCGGCTGCGTGTCGTTGGCGACGAACAGATCGGGCCAGCCGTCATCATCGAGGTCGAGCATCGCGACACCCAGCGCCTTGGCGCTGGTGTCGAACAGGCCGCTGGTGGCCGTCACGTCCTTGAAGGTGCCATCGCCGTTGTTACGAAACAGCCAGCAGGTCTCGCCGCGGTACGCCTCGGGCGTGAAGTAG
>CADEEX010000064.1:0-1021 GCA_902826465.1 uncultured Acidobacteriota bacterium | reverse complement strand
GGGCGGTGCGCGCTGCAGAAGACGTCGAGGCCGGGTGCCCACTTGACGTAGTTGCAGACGAACAGATCGAGCAGTCCGTCGCGGTCGACGTCGACCCACATGGCAGACGTGCTGAAGGCCGTGCGTCCGCCCAGTCCGCTCGCGATCGTCACGTCGACGAACGTGCCCTTGCCGGTATTCCGGAACAATCGATTCTGGCCAACGCAGGTGATGAGCAGGTCCGGGAATCCATCATTGTTCCAGTCGCCGACCGCCACCCCCATGCCGTACATCTCGACATCGAGCCCGGCGGCGCGTGTCACATCGGTGAACGTCCCGTCGCGGTTGTTGCGGTACAGCTGCAGCGCCGAACGGCGGCGTGTGTGTCCCGGCCAGTCCATGCCGTTGACGAGCAGGATGTCCTGCCAGCCATCGGCGTCGTAGTCGAGAAACGCGCAGCCAGAACCGAGGGTTTCCGGCAGCAGCTTGCCGCCATACGCACCACTGTTGTGGGTGAAACGCACGCCAGCGGCGGCGGTGACGTCAACGAAGCGCATGCCGAGCGGACGGACCGCGGCGGCGACATCAGCCGGCCACGCCACGCCGGCCGCCGCCGTGCAGCAGGTGGCAAGAAATTCGCGGCGATTCACGGCAGCGATACCAATCCGTGGTGCATGGCGTAGACGACGAGTTCAGCGGTCTTGTGGACCCCGAGCCGCTCCATGATGTTGGCGCGATGCACCGACACGGTGTTGGCACTCAACGACAGCATGGTCGCGATCTCCCGATTCGACTTGCCCTCGCAAATGAGCTGCAGCACCTCGAGCTCGCGTGGTGTCAGACCGGCGCGCTCTCCCTTGAGATCACCGAGCGAGACGCGCGGATCGAGCACCGTCTCGCCGGCCGCCACGCGCTTCACGGCACTGGCGAGATCGAGGTCGAGCGCATTCTTGAGAATGTAGCCGCAGGCGCCGGCATCGAGGGCCTGTCGCACCAGCGTGTTCTCGGCATGCATACTGAGCATCAGGATCCGCGTCGCCGG
>CADEEX010000063.1 GCA_902826465.1 uncultured Acidobacteriota bacterium | reverse complement strand
GCCGTAGTCAGTCTCATTCCTGGCGTCGTCCAGCACCTCGCGATAGCGAACTACGCCTTCCCGGTCGAGGACGAACACGGCCCGCTTGGCGATGTCGTGCAGCCCGATCATGTCGGGATTGACGACACCGTACGTGCGAATCGTCGCCTTGTTGAAATCGCTGAGCAGCGGAAACGCCAGCTGCTCCTTGTCGTGAAACGCCTTCAGCGCGAAGAACGTATCGACGCTTATCCCAAGCACGCGTGCGTGAACCTTGTTCAGCTCGCCGAGCTGGTCACGAAACGTGCACAGCTCGTGTGTGCATGTGCCGCTGAAGGCGGCGGGAAAGAACGCCAGCACAACGGGATGGCCATGAAGCGAACTGAGCGTGACCGGCGATCGGTCCTGATCCATCAGGGTAAAGTCCGGGGCTTTCGATCCAACGTCTACAGGCATGCATCCTCCGAGCTACACATTTTCACATGGTTCGGTTAGCATTTTCAGTTGGCCGGGCACTCGCCCTCTGCCTTCCACATCAACTACTTAGGAGTTGCTCGTGATCGAGGTTCAACACCTCACTAAACGCTACGGACCTTTTACGGCAGTCAACGACTTGAGCTTTCGCGTCGAGCGGGGCGAGATTCTCGGCTTCCTCGGCCCGAACGGCGCCGGCAAGACGACGACGATGCGCATCCTGACCGGATACATGCCGGCCACTGAGGGACAGGCGGTCGTCGCTGGCTACAACGTGTTCGAGCAGCCGCTCGAAGCCAAGCGACGCACCGGCTACCTGCCGGAAACGCCGCCGTTGTATCCGGACATGACAGTGCGCGATTACCTGACCTTCGTGTCCAAGATCAAAGGCGTTCCCTCGGCTGATCGCACGCAGCGGATCAAGACCGTGATGGAAAAGACGCGGATCGACGACATGGCCGCCCGACTCTGCTCCCGCCTTTCGAAGGGCTACAAGCAACGCGTCGGTCTGGCCCAGGCGCTCATCCACAATCCCGACGTCCTGATTCTCGACGAGCCCACCGCTGGCCTCGACCCGAAGCAGATCATCGAGACCCGCAAGCTCATTACCGAACTGGCGGGCGATCACACGATCGTGCTGAGCACACACATCCTCCCGGAGGTGTCGCAGACCTGCCAGCGCGTCGTCATCATCGCCAAGGGACGCGTCGTGGCCGTGGACACGCCAGACAATCTCACGGCACACCTCCGCGGCAACGAAACGATGTACCTGCAGGTCGATGCCGACGGAGCCGATGCCGCCGTCGCGCTGTCGCGATTGAGCGGGGTATCGCGGGTCGAAGAGGCCGACCGCAGGGGCAACGCGATCGGCTACGAAGTGGTGAGTGAACAGGGCCGCGATATCCGTCGCGAATTGTCGAACACGGTGGTGTCGAACGGGTGGGGCCTGCTCGAGCTGCGGCCAATGCGCGCCAGCCTCGAAGAAGTGTTCCTGTCGCTGACGACCGAAGAAGCGGCAGCCTCGGCGCCGGCCGGAGAGGAGACCGAGCATGCGTAATACCTTCGCGATCGCCGGCAAGGAACTGCGATCGTATTTCGCGTCGCCGATCGCCTACATCGTCATCGGCCTATTCGTGCTGCTCTACGGCGTGTTCTACTGGCTCTATCTGCAGTCATTCCTGCGCGAGGCGCTGAACCTCGGACAGTACGGCACGCAGCAGGCGCTGAATATCAACCAGCACATGCTGCGCCCGATCGTGCAGAACGTCACCGTGCTGCTCTTGTTCGTGCTGCCGGCGATGACGATGCGCGCCTACGCCGAGGAGCGGCGCTCAGGCACCATCGAATTGCTGCTGACGTCTCCCATCACCGACCTCGAGATCGTCGTCGGCAAGTTTCTCGGTGCGCTTGGCCTCTACGTCGTCATGCTGAGCGTGACGTTGATCCACATCGCGATTCTGTTCTGGTACGGCGACCCTGAATGGAAACCGATTGCGACGATGTATCTGGGACTGGTACTGCTCGGTGGCAGCTTCTTGTCGATCGGCCTGTTCATCTCGACGCTGACCACCAACCAGATCGTTGCCTACATCGGTAGCTTCTCGCTGTTCCTGCTGATGTGGATCGTCAGCTGGTTCGGCAGCTTCACGACCGGCTTCTGGACCGACCTGACATCGTATCTGTCGATCATCGAGCATCTCGACGACTTCAATAAGGGCGTCATCGATACGACGCACGTTATCTATTACCTGAGTCTGATTACGTTCGGTCTGTTCCTGACGGCGAAGTCCGTGGACACCGAGAGGTGGCGGGGTTGATGGCCAATCGTGTTTTCGGAATCATCGGATGGCTGGGTGTCGCGTGCGTGTTTGCTGCCGTCGGCATCCGCTTCGGTCTACCAGCACAAGAGCAGTACGCCACCTACCTGGCGTACGCCGGGCTCGCGCTCATGGTGGTGTACATCGCCAGCCAGTGGCGTGACATTGTCGGCTTCTTCAGCAGCCGCCAGGCCCGCTATGGAACGCTGGCCGCATCGAGCGTGCTCATCATGCTCGGCGTGCTCGTGGCCGCCAACTACATCGGCAAGCGCCAGAACAAGCGCTGGGACCTGACCGCCAGCAAGCAGTTCACACTGTCGGATCAGAGCCGGAGCATCCTGCAGAAGCTCGAGGCGCCGCTCGACGTGCTGGTGTTCGCGAGGGAGTTTCAGACCTATCGCGATCAACTGCGGCCCTACGAGGACGCGTCGAAGCAGCTCAAGATCCAGTACGTCGACCCCGACAAGCAGCGCGCGCTGGCGCAGGAGAACCAGCTCCAGGAGTACGGCACGCTGGTGCTCAAATACCAGGGACGCAGCGAGCGCATCACGGCGTCTGGCGAACAGGACATCACCAACGCCATCATCAAGCTGGTCAGTGGCCAGGCGAAGAAGGTGTATTTCACCCTCGGTCACGGCGAGAAGGACTCGACCTCACAAGAACCGCGTGGATTCGGCGTCATCGCGACCGCGATGACGCGCGAAAACTACGGTCTCGGCACGCTGGTGCTGGCACAGACCGGCGCGGTGCCAGACGATGCCAGCGCGGTCGTCATTGCCGGCCCGAAGAATGACTTCTTCCCGCCGGAGATCGACGCGCTCAAGAAGTATCTCGAGAAGAGCGGCAAGCTGCTCATGATGCTCGACCCACCGGAGCGCCAGGACGTTCCTCCGCTCACCAACCTGATTGCCCTGGCGCACGACTGGGGCATGGACATCGGCAACGGCATCGTTGTCGACGCCAGTGGCATGGGCCGCCTGATCGGTGCTGATGCGTCGGCACCGGTGGCCGCCAACTACCCCGCGCATCCGATCACCGACCGATTCCAGATCCTGACGGCGTATCCGCTCACGCGCTCGGTGACCCCAGTGTCAGGCGGAGTCAACGGCCATACGGCGCAAGCCTTCATCGAATCGAGTCCGCAAAGCTGGAACGAGATGGACTGGAAGTCGCTGGCCACCTCGGGACGTGTCGAGCTGAACGAAGATCAGGGTGACAAGCCCGGCCCGGTGCCGATGGCCGCGGCCGTGTCGGCACTGAGCGGTGACGCACCCAAGCCTGACGCCCCGCCCGAAGCGCCGAAGCCGGAAACCCGAGTGGTGGTGTTCGGCGACTCCGACTTTGCCTCCAACGGTGTCCTGGGCATTCAGGGCAACCGCGACATGTTCATGAACACCCTTGGCTGGCTGTCGCAGCAGGAGGGCCTCATCTCCATTCGGGCGAAGGAACCGGACGATCGCCGAATCACCTTGACTGCGGTCCAGCAAAGCAACATCGGCTGGATCGTGCTGCTCGTTGTGCCCGGCCTGGTGTTCGGGACCGGGATCTATGGCTGGTACAGGAGACGCTGAACAATGAAAGGGCTGCGTTCAACGATCGCGCTGCTCGTCGTGCTCCTCGGCCTGGGAGGCTATATCTACTTCCAGGGAGCCACGCCATCCGACGAGGGCACAAAATCAGAGAAGGTCTTCCCGGGTCTTGAAGCCGCCAAGATCGAGGAACTGAAGGTGAAGTCGCAGTCTGGCGACGTCACAACACTGAAGAAGATGGACGGCGTCTGGGCCATCGTGGAGCCGATCGCCGCCCCGGCGTCCGACCTCGATGCGAGTAGCGTCGCCAACGTTCTGGCGGACATGGACGTCGTGCGGGTCGTGGATGAGGCCCCTGCCGACCTCAAGGAGTACGGTCTCGACGCGCCGCTGATGGAGATCGACTTCAAAGCTGACGGCGGCAAGATGACGGGGCGCATCCTGGTTGGACCAAAGACCGCCACGGCCGGAAACCTGTACGCCCGTCGAGACGATCAGAAGCGTGTCGTATTGATTGGACAGTTCCACGAAGCGGGACTGAATAAATCGACCTTCGATCTGCGCAACAAGCAGATCATGAAGTTCGACCGGGCGAAGGTCGACGGCATCAATCTGAACGTCGGCGGCAAGCCTGGAGACCTGGCCAAGACCGGAGACGACTGGCGCCTGGTGAAGCCATTCGCCTCGCGTGCCGACAACTCCGCGGTCGATGGCTTGCTCGCGAATCTCGGTGCGGCGGAGATGAAGTCGGTCGCTTCGGCAGCGCCCACACCGGACGAGCTGAAGCAATTCGGCCTGGATAAGCCGGCCGTGACGATCGGCCTTCGCTCGGGTACCGAGACGCTATCGTTTCTCGTCGGCGGCAAGGCCGATGACACCGCGGTGTACGTGAAGCAGTCGTTGAACCCCGACGTGTATACGATCGCAACGACGAGCGCCGACGACTTCAAGAGGGCCGTCGAAGATTACCGGCGCAAGGAACTGTTCGATCTTCGTGCCTTCAGTGCCACCCACGTCGAGTTCACCCGCAACGGTCAGACGGTCGTGTTGGATCGTGTCAAAGCCAAGGAAGAGGGCAAGCCAGATACGTGGCGACGCGTCAGTCCGAATCCTGGCGAACCAGACCGCTCCAAGGTCGAGAATCTGCTGGCGGGGATTGCCGACATTCGCGCCACATCATTCGTCGCCTCGACGACGAATACCGGGCTTACGTCGCCTGCGCTCACCGTCGTTGCCAGGTTCGACGATGGCAAAAAGGAAGAGCGCGTGCTGCTCGGGAAGAGTGGCAGCAATGCCTTCGCGTCGCGCCCCGACGATCCCGGCGCGGCGAAGATCGAAGCCGACAAGCTCGACGAAGCTCTCAAGACACTCGACGAGATCTCAAAATGACGGGGCTCGCGAGGAGCCATCGGGCTCCTCGCCACCTTCTCGCCCTACTGGCATCCGCCCTCCTGACTGCGAACGCCTGCGGTGGCCGAACCAAGGCGACCGCGCATCCTTCCGTTTCGCCGCAGACGCACACATCCCTGGCCGTCGTCGTAGACGCGGCCCTCAGCGATCCGGCGCTGTCGCGCGGGACCTGGGGCATTTCCGTCCGCTCCGTTGACCGACACGAGACACTGTACGAGCGGAACGCCGACAAGCTGATGATGCCGGCTTCGACGCTCAAGGTGGTGACGCTCGCGGTTGCCGCCGAACAACTCGGCTGGGATTACAGCTACTCGACGCGTCTGGTCGCGACGGGCACGATTGACAGCGGCACGCTGTATGGCGACCTGATCATCACTGGCAGCGGCGATCCGAGTGTGGACGACTGGGACGGCACCGCAAGCCTCAGATTCAAGGAATGGGCGACGTCGCTGCACGGCGCCGGGATCCACGCCGTGACTGGGCGGGTGATCGGCAATGACGACGTCTTCGACGATACGGATCTCGGTTCTGGCTGGGCCTGGGACGACGTGGCCGCCAGCTACTCCGCAGGCGTCAGCGGGCTGCAGTATAACGAGAACACGGCGCAGCTCGTGATTACGCCGACCGCGGTCGGCGAGCCTCCGATCGTGGAGGTGCGTCCATCGTCAGCCTCAGTGTCTGTTGCCAACAGTGCCATTACTGCCGATGCCGGCCCACCGTTGCAGATTCGTCCAGTGCCGCGAAGCGCGCAGATGGAAGTGCTGGGAACCGCACTCCCCGCCGATGGCGTCATCACGCGGAACGTGTCGGTGCCGAACCCGACGAGATATTTCGCGCAGGCAGCACGAATGGCGTTGATCGAACAGGGCATCACCATCGGCGGTCCAGCTGTCGATGCCGATGATCTCGACGAACGTTCAGGCCTCGGTGAGACCATCGAGATCGCGGAGCTGCGATCGGCGCCGCTGAGGACGCTAGCGACGACGATGATGTCGCTGAGCCAGAACCTCTTCGCGGAGTCGCTGCTCAAGACACTGGGCGCTCGCGCTGCTCTCCCTGGTTCTGCGATTGCCGGGCGCCGGGTGATCGCGGCTCAGCTCTCCGCCTGGGGCATCGACCCTCAGAACGCGGTCATCGTGGACGGGTCGGGCCTGTCGCGCTACAACCTGATCGCGCCGAAAGCGCAGGTGGCCGCGCTCGAACGCGTCTACGGCGATGGACAACTGCGCGAACCCTTTCTCGCGACGCTACCGGTTGCGGGTGTCACCGGCACCCTGCAGGGGCGCATGGCGGGAACGCCGGCGGCGGGAAACGCACGCGCCAAGACTGGCTCATTCTCAAATGCTCGCGGCCTGGCCGGATTCGTCGCCACCGCCGATGGCGAAATGCTGGCCTTCAGCATCCTCGCAAACAACTACAACGCCCCCGTCTCGCTCATCGATCGTGTCACCGATACGATCGTCGCGACGCTGGCCGGATTTCACCGACGGTAGCGACGAACCACTCGCCACTAGATGCTCAGGAGAGGGCGGCGATCGCCAACGCTTTGGCCTCGGCTGCCATCTCATCGACGGAGCCGCTCAGACCGCCCGCCTGCGCAAACTCAGGCGTGCCTCCTCCACGACCGCCGAATCGGTGGCACAGCGTCTTCACCAGCGCGTCACAGGGCATCGGCACGTTCGCTGCGCGCATGGCAACAATCGACACCGGGGCCGCCGCAGAAGCCAGCACCGCGACATGACCCGGTTTCGCGACAATGACGCTGGCCACAGCCTTCAGCGCAGCAGCATCGCTCGCAACCACGGCCACCACCAGCCTGATGCCTGCTACCGATTCGGCGACGCCCGCCAGTTCCTCACCTCGATAGCGAGCGAGCACACGTTCGTACTCGGTCGCGACCTTCTTCGACTGGCGCTGATCAGCCTGCAGTCGTTCGATGGCGCCTGGCAGTTCGTGCAACAGCACCGACAGATGCCTGACGCTCGCGGTGACCGTGTCACGCAGCAACCGATGGCGCCGTACTGCCCTGCTACCGCAGGCAAATTCGACCCGTAAGCCGCCCTTGAAACGCTCCCAGCCGGTGATCGCGATCACACCGACTGCCCCGGTCCGATTCACGTGCGAGCCACCGCAGGCCGATCGGTCGAAATCGTCGATGGTGATCAGGCGAAGCGTGCCGGTACGCATAGGCTCCTTGCGGAGTCCCATCGTCGCAGCGTCCGAGGCATCGGCATAGGAAATGGAGACGGCGCGATTCTCCCACACGATGGCGTTCGCCTCGTCTTCGGCGCGAGCCACCTGCTCGGCGCTGACGTCCCGTGCCAGATCGATAGTCGATACCTCGCTGCCCATGTGAAAGCTAACGGTGGGCACCTGGGCGGTACGGACGAAGGCAGCCGATAGCAGGTGCTGCCCGGTGTGCTGCTGCATGTGATCGAATCGCCGCGCCCAGTCGATGGTGCCATGCACCTGCGTCCCAGGTGCGAAGGCGCCGCCGCGCGCGACGATGTGGACCACGTCGCCGTCCTCGTCCACAACATCGACGACGGCACATTGCTCGATCAGGCCAATATCGAAGGGTTGGCCTCCCGAGGTCGGATAGAAGCTGCTGCGATCGAGCCAGACCGCGTGGTGGTCGCCTCGGGGTTCAACCCGCACCACGGTCGCGTCGAACTCGCGACTATAGGGGTCGTCGTAATACAGCCTGATCGTCATGCCCCATCATCGCATCCGACTCGACCACCGGAAGTTCGAAGAAGAACGTCGCGCCGCCCCACTCGTTCCGAACATAACCAATGGCACCGCCGTGCGACTGAATGATGCCGTAGCTGACCGACAGGCCCAGCCCAGTCCCTTTTCCCACAGATTTGGTCGTGAAGAATGGCTGAAACAGCTTCGCCTCGTCGTCTGGAGAAACGCCGGGGCCGTTGTCTCTGACCTCGACCCTGATCCAGCGAGCAACGTCCGTCACGCACACTTCGACGCGGCGATCATCCTCTGGCAGTGACGCGACGGCTTCCTGGGCATTGGTCACGAAATTGAGCACCACCTGCTCCAGCTCGGCGAAGTTCGCGCTGACACGCCGACCTGGCTTCGACGACACCTTCACCGCAATCGCCGGGCGTCCGGGTTCTGGCGCCCGCAACCGCGCCACGTCGTCCACGACCTCGGCTGGATGAATTAACTCTGGCGCAGACTGGTGGTGATTGCCGAATCGAGAGAGGCTGCGAATGATGGCAACGGCACGAGCGCTCTGCACCTTAACGACGTCGATCTCCGGCTGCACCTCTGACGGCGCGCTCCGCTCGAGCAGCTGACAGACGCCAACGATCGCCTGGAGCGGATTATTCAACTCGTGAGCCAGACCAGATGCGAGCAGGCCCACGGCGGCCAGGCGCTCCTGCCGCACCACCTGGCGTTGCAGCGACTGCAACGCATCATTCATCGACCGTTCCTGATCGAACTGCTTGTCCAGTGTCGCACGGGTCTGCTTGAGGTTCTGCGCCATGGCACCGAAGGTGCGGCGAAGATCAGCCAGTTCCTTGGTCGCAGCGGTCTCCCCAGGTAACGCTGCGACCAGGTCGCCATCGGCAATGCGCTGTGCCGCTCGTTGAAGCTGGTCGAGATGCGCTGCCATCGTTGATGCCAGCCACAGCGCCACCAGCAGCAACCCGAGGAACGCGCCCCCCGATACGACAACGTTCCGAATCCACAGCCCGCGAAGACGTTCGAGCACCTGATCACGCGGAATGCCAACGGTCAGCGTCCAGGGTGCACGCGTCAGGGCGAACTCTTCGTGGAACCTCTCGATACCGTCGACGTCTTCCCGGTAGCCGAGGCTCGTCGTCGGCGCTGGGATGGCCGCTCGACCGACATAGCGGACCGGCTCGATGCTTCGCAACAACATGACGCCGTTCGTATCCGTGACAGAGATCACAGAACCCGACGGTAGCGGCACGGCAGCAAGCATGCCCTGCAGGCGGGTCATATCGATCGTGAGGCCGAGCACGCCACCATCGCGCCGAACTGATCGCACCGGGTAACTGAACGTAACCATCGATGTTCCTGAGGCGGGGTCGGTGACCAGTCCACTCACCTGAGGCGACTCCTTGACCGTCGCGCCACGAAACCAGGCTGGCGGATGCTCGTCGCTGGCGCCCGGCACCGCTGACGCGATGACTCGGCCGGAGGAATCGACGAGCGTGATCGCAGCAAGCATCGGATGCTGCGCCTTCAACGACGTAAAGAGCGGCAGTGCCGCGCCGGAGTCGAGCCCGTCAACTGCTGGGTGCACGACCAGTGCTGACGCGAGCGTTGGTATGTTATTGAGGTATTCGTCCAGGTACGCGCCAGCGGTCCTCGCCATCGACGAGGCCTCTGCGCGGATCTCTGCACGTTCGTCGGCACGTGTACGTGCTACCGAAAGCGCAACGGCAAGGAGAAACAGCGTGAGGAGGAAGACGGCCCAGGCAAGTATCTGATGCCGTAGGGGCTGCCTACGCAGAATCGCCAGCAAGCCTGGCGATCTTAGCGCAGGACCAACGGATCGATCGCGCCTGCGTCCGCAAATCCTCTCGCGCGCAGCGCGCAACTGTCGCAACGCCCGCACGGCAGGCCGAATGGAAGAGGTGCGTAGCAGCTGTGAGTCAGCGAATAGTCGAGTTTCAGCGCGAGCCCTTGTCGGACAATGTCCGACTTCGACATCTGAATCAGTGGTGTGTGTATTCGAAATGGACGACCCTCGACGCCGGCTTTCGTCGCCAGTGATGCCAGTTGTTCGAATGCGGCGATGAACTCAGGGCGACAGTCCGGGTATCCGGAATAGTCGAGCGCGTTGACGCCGATGAACACATCAGACGCACCGATGGCTTCAGCCCACGCGAGTGCGAGCGAAAGAAACACCGTATTCCGGGCTGGCACGTAGGTCACCGGAATATCCGTGGCGGCGAGGTCACGATCGAGCGGCACCGGAATATCGTCGGTCAGGGCCGAGCCGCCGACGCCGCGGAGATCGAGGTCGACTTCAAGGTGACGCTCGACTTGAAGCGCCGCCGCCACTCGTCGAGCCGCCGCGATCTCCTCGACGTGGCGTTGACCGTAGCGAATCGTCAACGCACACAAGGCAAAGCCCCGCTGGCGGGCCATGGCTGCCGCGGTGTACGAGTCGAGCCCACCACTGAGCAACACCACCGCCCTCACTACACGCCTCGCTGCGTTGCTGGCCAGATGAACTTGTGAAGCTGCACCTGCAGACGCGCCGGCAGATGATCGGCGAGCATCCACTCCGACAGAACCCGCGGGTGCAGCAGGTCGTGCACCGGAGACATCAGAATCGCGCCGACGCGGGCCGACAGATCGTAGCGCGATATCACGTCGCGCGCATACTCGTAGTCGGCGCGATCCTGCACCACGAACTTCACCTCGTCGTGCCCGTCCAGCACGGCGAGATTGGACCAGCAGTTCTTGTCGGATTCACCGCTTCCTGGACACTTGACGTCAACGATCTTGATGACCGCCGGCGGCACTCGATCAACAGGCCGATGTCCACCGGTCTCGAGCATCACGGTGTAGCCACGCGCCATCAACTGCTGCATCAACGGGTAGACGTCTTCCTGCAACAACGGCTCGCCGCCGGTAATCTCAACCAGGCGACAGCCGTGACCTTCCACTTCCTGGATTACGTCGTCGATCGAGCGCTTCCGCCCTTCGTGGAAGGCGTACGGCGTATCGCACCAACTGCAGCGCAAGTCGCACGCTGTCAAGCGAACGAAGACGCACGGCTCGCCAGCCCGAGTCGCTTCACCCTGAATCGAATAGAAAATCTCGTTGATCGTCAGCACCGCTGCTGTCCATTGTCCTACGGACACTGTGGGCGACCTGCGGATCGGCACATCGGGCTGGCACTACCCGTCGGGACGGGGCACCTGGAATGGGGTGTTTTATCCTCCTGCGCGAAGGCGGGCCAAGGGGTTCGACGAACTTGAGTTCTATGCGGCGCACTTCGACACCGTCGAGGTGAATTCAACGTTCTACGGCCAGCCACGAGCCGAGGTGACGCAAGGCTGGGCCGAGCGGACGCCTCGGCATTTCGAGTTCTCCATCAAGCTGTACCAGAAATTCACGCATCCCCGGATGTTCGCTGACCGCGTGGTCCGCGAACTCAGAATCGACCGTCCTTCCGCGGACCTCGTGGCGGCGCTGACGCAACCGCTCGGCGCCGACGTCGACGAGTTCAAGCGCGGCATCGAACCGCTGGCTCAGGCCGGCAAACTCGGTGTTCTTCTGGCGCAGTTTCCCGCCAGCTTCAGGAGTGGCGACCGGGAGCGCGCGTATCTCCGCGGACTGCTCGCCGCATTCTCGGCGTACGGTCTCGCTGTCGAACTCCGGCACAAGACGTGGAGCGACGCCAGCGACGACACGCTGCGCCTTCTGGCGGAGTTTCACGCCGCGTGGGTGCAGATCGACGAACCGAAGTTCCGACTGTCGATCAGGCAGAATCTGTTGCCGAACGTCCCTGGCACGTACTACCTGCGCCTGCACGGCAGGAACACCGCTCAGTGGTGGCAACACGCCCACGCCGAAGACCGATACAACTACTCCTACACGCCTGAGGAGTTGCAGGAGTTCAGCACGGCGCTCGACGCGTCGCGTGAGATCGTGAAGAAGGCATATCTCTACACGAACAATCACTTTTCAGCGCAGAGCGTCGCCAACGCCGCGATGGTGAAGCATCAGGTCGGACAACGCGTGACCGGCGCGTATGCAGACGCCTTCGTCGAGCGTTTTCCTGAACTGGCGGGTATCGTGTCGCGCGACGCTGACACCGTTGGTCAGACTGTGTCGCCGCGCACAGGCCCGACCCTGTTCGAGTAGAGGTCGGCTACTCGCGAACGTAGACGCGACGGATGTCGTCGCCGACGCGAAGTCTGTCCAGCACATCTGCGCCGTCGACCACCTGGCCAAAGACCGCGTACTGCCCATCGAGGTCGGTCCGGCGCGCCAGCGTGATGTAGATCTGACTGTCGCCCTTCGCGGGCTCGCCCATGTGCGCAATGCCGACGGCTCCCTGAAGGTTCGGCCGACGCCTGGTGATTTCCGCGACACCAATGGGTTTGCCGCTCGATGCCGGAGCGCCGCGTCCCCACAGCGCCTGCGAGTCGCGGTCGCGAGACTGCGGGTCGCCGAACTGGACGACAAAGCCCGGGATGGCTCGGTGAACGCGCTGGCCATCGTAGAACCCACGCTTCACGAGGTCGAGAATATGCGCCACGGTCAACGGCGCTTCGTCAGGAAACGTCACGAACGCAATGCTGCCCTGCGACGTTTCGACGACAATCAGCGGCGCGTTGTCGACTTGCGCATCAATGCGGACCCGATCACCGGCCGCGACCAGCAGCAGCAAGGCGACAAGCACTCGGCAAGCGTGTCGGCTGTTCATGAGACGACCTCTGCCGCTACCAGCGTGGACCGGCCTGCGCGCGCGACGCCAACCTTCGGACATAACGACTCAAGCACGCAGTCGCCGCAACGCGGGTACACAGGGCGACAGACATTCTGGCCCCAGGTCACGAGATACAGGTTGATGAGCGGCCACCATGTCGCGGGAGCCACCCGATACAGCGCCTGCTCGGTCTCGTCTGGCGTCGTCGTCGCGATCCATGCGAGCCGATTAGCAATGCGATGCACGTGTGTGTCGACGCAGATGTTGCCCTGGCTCTTGAACGCCAGAATCAGAACAAGATTCGCCGTCTTGCGACCAACGCCTGGCAAGACCAGCAGTTCCTCCATCGTGGTCGGCACGCGGCTGGAGAAGTCGTCAACGAGAATGCGGCAGGTCTCTTTGACGTGCCGAGCCTTGTGCCGATAGAAACTCACGGGGTAGATGAGCCGCTCGATCGCTTTCACCGACAGCGCTGCAACCGCGCGAGGGGTGCGCGCGACCGAGAACAACCGGGTGGACGCCGCAAACGTTGTGGCGTCCTGGGTGCGCGCCGACAGGAGCGTGGCGATGAGCACCTGGAACGGATCGTCTTCCTGACTCTCCGAAATCTTCTCGACCGCTGGGAGCTCAAGACCGTCAATCGCCTGGGCCAGCGCGCGCATTACCGTGTCCACGGTGCTGGCACTGGGAGATCGGCGACGTCTCATCCGAGCACGGGGGTCAGAGGCGGCTGACCGCTCAAGACTGCCACCACGTTGCTGGCGGCGAGATCGGCCATCGCCGTGCGCGTTTCGGTGGTGCCGCTCCCAAGATGAGGCACCAGCAGCACGTTCTCGAGTGTCAGCAAGTCTGGGTGCACGACGGGTTCGTGCTCGTACACGTCGAGGGCTGCACCGGCAAGCAACCGTTGCTGCAGGGCCCAGGCAAGCGCGGCCTCGTCGATCACCGGTCCGCGCGAGGTATTGATCAGGTAGGCCGACCGCTTCATCCTGGCAATCGCCGTCTGGTCGATCAGGTGCCGAGTTTCCTCACTGAGGGGGACGTGAATGGAGACGATGTCCGACGTGTTCAACAACCGGTCGAGCGACATCCGCTCAGCGCCCTCTAACACCGTGTCTCGACGGGAGCTAAATGCGACGCGAACACCAAACGCCGCTGCCCGCGCGGCCACCGCGCGGCCGATCCGTCCAAGACCAACGAGTCCCAACTGCTTGCCACGCAGTTCGGTGCCGAGCATATAGTCGAAGGCCCAGCCCTTCCAGGCGCCTCGACGGACAACGCGATCACCCTCCGCCAGGCGGCGAGTGATTGACAGAATCAGCGCCCAGGTGAAGTCGCCCAGCGATTCTGTTAGCACGTCGGGTGTGTTGGTGACGATCACACCCTTCGTCCGTGCATACGGGACATCGATGTTGTTGTAGCCGACCGCCACATTCGATACGACTCTCAGGCTGGTCGCCGCATCGAGCAATGTCGCGTCAACCCTGTCGTTCAGCATGCTGACGATGGCATGACACTCTCGCGCCCTCTCGACAAACTCCGCAGGTTGCAACGCGGCATCCGCGGAGTGCAGATCGACAGTGCCCACCTGCTCGAGCCTGGCGATGACCGATGACGGCAGCTTCCGGGTGACAAGAATGCGATGCATAGGAGGGAGGCAGCGACGTTCTGCGTCCTGCGCGTTCAGTGACCCATCGACTGACAGTAGCCACAATGAGTGCAGGCGACCGAGGGTTCGATGAGACAGCGACCTTCCGAATCGCCGCCACCGACAAGGGCAAGCCGACCATGACTGGCATGCGGCCCAGACGGCGCAGGTGCAGTCGCGACGGAGCCGACGGAAGGCGCTGGGTTCCTGGCGATGGCGTCGCGCACCAGCGCTCGAAGTTCTTGCTCAGAGATGTTCATCGATGTCCACGCTGTCGATGATGCCAATCACAGCGGCGTCGACCGGCGCGCCTTTCCGGCCGAGCGCCTCACCGGCCGCGCGCCCCTCGAGGACGATCAGCACTTTCTCATGGACGCCGGCACCAACGCCGTCGATGGCCAGCACGGCAGTGCCGCGAGGCGAATCGTCGATGTTCAAGGGCTGCACCAGCAGCAGCGTCGCTGCTTCGAATGTGCGATGCTTCTGCGTCGAGACGACGGTGCCAACCACCCGTGCGATCTGCATAGACGGCGTTTCTCGTTTCTGGACTCTGATGCAGGATTCCGCGGCCCTCATTCAGGCCCGCGGAGACTCAGCGCTCGACGTGCCAGTGGTCGA
>CADEEX010000062.1:1445-15020 GCA_902826465.1 uncultured Acidobacteriota bacterium | reverse complement strand
CACCGCCGCACCACGCGTCCGCTGCGGCCGCGGCCGTAGCACGAACCAGGCGAACGCGGCACTAAAGACCAGGAAGCCAGCGGCGCCAACAAGGCCGAACTCCGCCAACTGCTGGCGCCACCAGTTCTGCGCGTTGTCGGGAGGCAACCGCCCGCGGCCGTCGGTGCGAGGGAACGCCGTGACGAACGAGTAGAAACGCCCGACGCCGATGCCGGCGACCGGAAATCGCTGCACCAGTGACGAGGCCGCCGACCCAAAGCCGTTTCTGTTCCCCAGCTCCCCGGCGACATGCGCCGGCGACCCGGACGCCACGAAGTCGCGCCACGCCCGCGCCGCAGGATTCCCGGGGCGTGTACTCATGGCACCAAACAGCAACACCGCCGCCACAATGCCCGCCGCGAGCGGTCCTGCCAGCACCACACCCCTCCCCCGCAACACCCTCCACCCCATCGTCAGTGGCACGGTGAGCGTGAGAATGCTGGCAGCGGCAAGCGCTGATTTCGACCCCGATCCCCAGACGGCAATCCAGCCGGCAAGTACCATCATCGGCGCGGCGTAGACGCGCCAGCCACCCAGACGATCGGCCCACACCACCGCGCCGCCAATCCACAGCGCACTCAGAAGGCCCAGGACGTTCGCGTCGTACATCGTCCCGGTGGTCCGTCCTGGCACGGCGAACGAGGTGGGATTGGCGAAGCGCATATTCACGAACAACTGCCACGCCGCCGTCACGGTCATCACGAAAGCGCTGATCAGAAGCGGCGTGACGACGCTGCGCTCGACGTCGACATCGGCACCGAACAACCAGTCGAACCAGAGGATGCCGATCACCAGGATCAATGCCACGTGCAGCGTCCAGGTGGCGGCAAACTGCGGCGGATCGCCGCCGCGCCAGTGCATCGCTTCGAGGTCGGTGACGAGCGCCACCACGCCGTCGGCTTCGCGCCAGATCACCACCGCCGCGCCAATGATGCAGGCGAACGCCGCATAGACGAGTGGACCGCGCCACGGCGTCGGCAACTGCCACGCCCTGGACAAAGCATCAGGCAGCATCGCCCCGTACAACGCGGCCATCCAGACGACGATGAAGGGGGCGAAGACGAGACCGTGGAGCGTGCCGATCAGTGCGGGCGCGAGGTAGGCCAGCGCGAGAATGAGCGCCACGGTGCGCCGATCGAACCAGGCGGACACCGCGGCCACGACGGCCACGCCGAGTGTGAGAGGCAGGAGCGCCGGCCACGAGTCGAGCAAGCGGGCCTGGGCGACCAGCGCGCCACCAACCCAGAGCACCACCGCCAGCTTGGTCAGCCTGTCTACGCTGGCGAAACGCCCGTCGGTCGCGTGACGCCGCCGTGCAGACACGGCTGTTACTATAGCCCGCACCCATGGAACCGTCTGTCGAGAGCGACCGTTCCCGCTTCAAGTTCGAGGGGCTGCTCGGGGCGCCGCTCACCCAGATCAACAATCTCAACCAGCAGGCGCCGTCGTTTCTCCCGTACAACCCGACGATCGTCGAGGTCGGCGCGTACGACGGCACGGGCACGGTAAGCCTGGCGCACGCCTACCGCTACGGCCGCATCTTCGCGTTCGAGCCAAATCCGCGCGCGTTCGACGTGCTCGCCCAACGGCTCGAGGGCCAGGCTCACGTCACTGCGGTTCCGGTGGCGATTGGCCCATCGAACGGCACCGCCACGCTGCACATCCCGTCGGGCACAGACGACGTGTCGGCTTCTCTCCTACAGCACGGAGGCCGGGCGGCCAACGGATCCAGCGACACGCGGCCCGTTCGCGTACCGGTTGTTGTACTGGACGACTGGTGTGGTCAACAGGGGCTGACGCGCGTGCACTTCCTTCGTCTCGATGCCGGCGGCATCGAGATGCGGATCCTGCAGTCGTCTCCTCGTATCCTCAGCACGGCGCTCGTGGTCGTCTCGAAAACCTACCTGGGACGCTCAAACGCCGCGGTCATCTCGTTCCCGCTGCTGAAGCAGTATCTCGAGCGCGAGGGATTCGAGTTACTGTCCCATTGGTACGAGGAAGGCGCGCAGGGCGAGGCGACGTTCGTCCGCAGAATCCTCTACGATTCCATCTTCCGATGAAGGACGACATCCTCGCCGCCGCGCAATCGGCGCATCGTGTCTATGCTTCGGTGAGCTCACTCGAGCGCCATCTCAAGCGAGCGGAACGCAAAAGCGAACCGCCGCAGATTCCCGGTGTCGACTTCCTCTACATGATCAACCTCGATGCGCGGCCCGAGAAATACGCGCTGGCCAGGCGGTATCTCGAGGCCTACGGCATTCGGCCCTACCGCTTCTCTGCGGTGAGTGGCTGGGAGCTCTCGAAGCGCGCGGTGCAGGACGTTGGCGTGAAGTTCCGGCCGGGCATGACACCGCTGCTGGCGACGACGTACCCGACCGACGTCGAGGAGATGATCCAGAGCCACGAGCTGATGGAAGAAGGCGACAAGACCTACTTCGCGCACTGCATGCCGCTCGGCGCCATCGGCTGCGCGCTGAGTCACATTTCGGTATTGCAGGACGCCTACGACGCCGGCTACCAGACCATCTGGGTGATGGAAGACGACATCGAGGTGCTCGACGATCCGCATCGAATCTCGGATCTGGTTGCGGAACTGGACGGCCTCGTGGGACCCGATCGCTGGGACGTCCTGTTCACGGACGTCGACTACCGCACCGCCGCCGGGACGTATCTACCAGCGAACGGCATGGCGAAGCGGCCCGATCTCGATTGCCGTCCCGAGACACGCTTCAGCGAGAAATACACGAAGACGGTTCAGATCAGCCCGAATCTCCGTAAGATCGCCGCACGCTTCGGGACCACCTCCATGGTGATCCGGCGGTCGGGCATCGCGAAGCTGCTGGCGTTCTTCAAGGCGCGACACATCTTCCTGCCGCACGATCTCGACAACCACCTGCCCGACGGCATCCAGCGTTACGGCCTCACCTTCGATCTGGTGACGAACATGCTGCACTCGCTGTCGGACATCGGCGCGGCATCCACCAGGGGCGGGCGGGTCATCGAATCGTTCGTCGAACAGTATCCCGAACCGATCTATCAGGACCTCGTCGTCGGCCACACCATCTACCGGATTGGCACCGACGTCTGCGATACCCGCTACGCGCTGATCAGGCGCGTGCTCGACGGCCTGCCCGACGGGTTCTCGGTGCTCGACCTCGGCGCCGCGCAGGGCTATTTCTCGTTCCGCACCGCCACGGAGTATCCGCGCAGTTCGTGCGTGATGATCGAGGCGGACGAGACGTCGTACTACGCGCATCACGGATCGATGCTGCGCGACCTCTGTCAGATGAACGCGCTGCCGAACGTCGTGCACGTGAACAAGCGGATCGACGTTGCCGACCTGCAGGAGATGAACCGCACCAGCCACTACCATGTCGTCTTCGCGATGCTGGTCGTCCACCTGATGGATGGCCGCTTGCGGGAGCAGATCAGAATTTTGACAGAGCTGCTGAAGCTCGGCGACAACGTCATCGTGGAAGTGGCCAACGATGTTGGCGTATTGCACACGGCGTATGTCGAGTATCTGAGTGACACCCTGCGAGCCGAAGTGCTGGGCGTCGTCAAACGTCACAAGGATCCAGCGTCCACCGCAACGGGCACGCTGCTCTGGTTCAGGAGCCGTACCACATGACCACCACCGCGGAATGGTATGCCGACTGCTTGTCGCTGAACGACGAGTACGATCTCAGCGCCCTGCAGGACCCTGCCCTGCTCTCTCTCGAAACACGCATCGTCGAGCATCTGACGAACAGCTGGTGCACTGAACAGAAGGCAAGACTGCTGCTGGAAGTGGTCGTGCTGACAACGCCGGCCGTGTGCGTGGAGATCGGCGCGTTCACCGGTTCGTGCACGCTGCCGATGGCTGCCGGGCTCAGCTACCTGCAGCATGGGCACGCGCACATCATCGACGCCTGGTCCAACGCCGAGGCCGTGCGCGGCTTGCCGCCAGACGACGTCAACACTGTGTGGTGGTCGGGTCTGGACATGGCGGCGGTGAAGGGGCAGTTCACGCAGATGCTGCACGACTGGCAGTTGACGCACGTGTGTGACGTGCTGCCGGAGCCGTCGCGAGACGCCGTATCGAAAGTGCCGTCGATCGACTTCCTGCACCTCGACGGCAACTTCTCTGAACAGGGGGCACTGCTCGACAGCGAGCTGTACCTGCCGAAGGTCACGACTGGCGGATACGCACTCCTGTCGAACGCGCTGGTGACCGTGGCCAGTCTGCCGACCAAGATGAAGGCGTTGCGACCGTTCTTCGAGTCGTGCGAGATCATTGCCGAACTCGACGGCGGCAACACGCTGCTGTTCCGGAAGCGCTGAGTCCGAGATGTCGCACCGCGAACGCGAGATCTTCGGGTATATCTCGCATTCGACCGTCAACATTGGCGACGACATCCAGTCGATCGCCGCGAAGCAGTTTCTTCCCGCTGATGCGGTCCCGGTGGATCGGGAGTTCATCAGCGAGTTCGCCTCTCCGTCGCCGGTGAAGGTGGCGGTCAACGGCTGGTTCATGCACCAGCGTGGTGCCTACTGGGACCTGCCGGTGCCGCCGCCAGAGAAGAGCTGGCCGCCAGCGCCTGCGGTCGACCCGTTCTTCCTCTCGCTCCACCTGACGAGCACGTTTCATCCGACGGTGTTCTCGCAGGCAGGTATCGAGTATCTCAAGGCACATGCGCCGATCGGCGCCAGAGATTTCTACACGCTCGACGAACTGCGCAGGCGCGACATCCCGGCCTACTTCTCGGGCTGCCTGACGATGACGCTGCGGCGTCCGCCACTGACGCGCAACGATGTGATCTACCTCGTCGACCTCGACGAGCAGTCGATCGCTGACATCACGCAACGGGTGCGCTCGCCGATCGCCGTGGTCACCCATGGCAAATCGATCCTGCCGCATCTCGCCCCTGCGCACCGGCTGCAGTACGCCGAGTATCTGCTCGGCCTCTATCGGCGCGCGAAGTGCGTGGTGACCACGAGGCTGCATGCGGCGCTGCCGTGCCTGGCGCTTGGCACGCCGGTGTTGATGCTGTCGTCGGAAACTCCCGGGTGGATGAACCCGCGATTCCACGGGCTGGTGGAGCACGTCCGCCATACATCGAAGGAGGAGTTGAAGACCGGCGCCGTGGACTACGACTTCGACGCGCCGCCTCCCAATCCCACCAGCTACCTGCCGATACGGGCGAATCTCGAGCGGATCATGACGACGTGGGTGGCAGGCCGCGACGTGCACGCGCTGACGCGACCCGCGGGCCGAGTTGCACCGGAACAGCACGATAGGTCAGCGCCACCGAGCGACCACCGTACGGCGCGTGCGACCTTCGTGTCGTCGCTCATCGAGCCAGGCGACGTGGGCGTGGAGATCGGCGTGCATATGGGCGTCTTCGCCTATCACGTACTGCTGCGCCGGAGTCCGTTGCGGCTGTATCTGGTCGATCCGTGGCAGTACGGCTTGCAGCGCGATGTCGAGACCGATCCAACGCCAGCGCATCAGGCGGCGCGCGACGCCGAGTATCGCAACGTGTGCGAGCTGTTCGCGCCGTATTCGAATGTCGAGATTCTCAGGTTGAAGTCGGAGGACGCCGCGTCCAGATTCGCTGACGGATCGCTCGACTACGTCTACATCGACGGCGAGCACTCGTATGAGGGCGTGACGCGCGACCTGACGCACTACTTTCCCAAGATCAAAGCCGGCGGACTGTTGATCGGCGACGACTACGGGTGGAGCGGCGTCGGCCCAGCGGTGCAAGAGTTTCTCGCCCTGCATCGCGACTCGCTGCGGCTGCTCGCCGACCCCTATTCGGAAGAAGCGAGCGGGCAGTTCGCGCTCCGGCGGATCTTGTAGTGTCCGGCTTCAGTCGGAGACTACGGTTTTCTCCAGCCAGTCCTGGCGCGGGCGAGGAGAAGACGGGCGGTCTCGTCGGCGTCGCCGCGGAGGCTGGCAAAGCCGGCGGCGTCACGTGCGACGGCTCGTAACGACGTCATCGTTTCGGTCGGACGTCCTCGTACGCCGAGACAATGCCGCAGCAGCCGCAACACGACCTCGCCCGACGACAGCGGCGACAGATCCAGCTGTGCGCCGTCCTTGAACTCGGTGAACACCACGGCGCCGACCTGCAGCCCGTTGGTCAGCACGCGGCCCCCGAGTTCACCAGCCGGCACGCGCTTCGGCCTGTGGCTCGTCCTGAGTGCCAGGTGACGCGAATACGGATGCACGTGGCCAGAGGTGTCGATCACCGCGAACTCGTCGGAGCCGTAGGTCGCACCGGCTCGAAGCAGCGCAGCAACAAGCGTGCTCTTCCCCGCGTACGAGTTGGCCGGAAAGAGCACCGCCCTGTCGTCGATGGCGACGACTCCCGAGTGGACAAAGGTGTAGCCTTTCGCCTGCCTGGCCATCGCCGACTGCAAATCGGACACGAGGTGCAGCGACGCCGCCGGCACGTCCTGCACGGTTGCCAGCGTGCGGCGTCCACGAAGCACGGACACGCCCCCGCCCGACGGCACCTTGACGTGATAGTGGAGGTCCGGCGTTGCAGACGCCGAGGCTTCTTCGGGAAAGATCGGCAGCTGCGGCTGGAGCAGGTCGAAGATGTCGGGCGCGTCGGTGTGAATGGCCACAACGAGGCCGAACGCCCTGAAGACGCGGGTGATCACGAGAGCCAGCCGGTCGCCCCTTGCCACGCGTGGCGGGCGAATCGGGGGATGAGGGCCGCCGGTGTCTCGACGCCGATGGCGGCCGCCAGGTAGCGGAGCCAGGATGGTGCGGCCGCGCCGCTGGCGCGCGCGCCTCGACGGATGCGGCGCCACCCGGCCCAGATCACGAACAGGCCTCTGGCACTCACCACCGGATGTCCCTTGAAGCGGCACTCCCACCGCTCGCTCCAGCCGGCCGACTGGCCTGTCAGCGCTCGCAGGACCCGCTCTGGAATATCTGCGTGGCCTCGCTCGCGGACGACCTTCAGCGCCTCGAGCATCTGGAGACTGAGCGTCCGGCGTTTGGCTTCGTCGACCAACACGTCCCACTGCAGGGCCTCGCCTGCATGCGCGATCACCCGCACGGCATCGGCCACCCAGTGTCCACCATGCACGGGGCTCCAGCGAAGACCGTGCAGGCAGGTGTGCAGCAACTGGTCGGCCGGACTCAGGACGAGCGCACCTGGCAGTGCGGTCAGCGGTTGCGCCCGCTGCCAGACGCCCTGATCAACGCCAGGCCAGCAGCACTCGCGCAGCAGATACCAATGAAGGTCGAGCGCACCGTGCGGCGGCTTCCGGAGATCGACCGCCTGCACCAGCATGCGATCGGCAGGTCGCCTGTGGCGGAGGGCGCGCCAGCCCAGATCGTTGAGCAGGCGCTGCGCCCGGTCGGCCTGATCAGGCTCGACCATGAGGTCGACGTCGCCAATCGGCCGGAGTCCAGGCATCTCGTACACCGTGAGCGCCAGCGCCGCACCTTTCAAGGCGATCGTGCGAATGCCGTTCGCGTTCAAGGCGTCGAGCGCCGGCCGGGCCGCCTCGAGGAGGCGGACATTCGACACCCACATGTCGCGACGCGCGTTCTGAAAGAGCGTACGGGCGGCACTGTCGAGCTCGGTGTGCTGAAGATTCCAGCCAATGAGCGGCAGCCAGCGCTGCGCCACCGGATCGGTGGTCGCGTCTGTACCTGCGCGTTCCCAGCGGTGCCACGCCTCGCGCGCCCGATCGGACGGGTCGAGCGCGGCCGCGATCAGCGCATCGCGTGCGGCATCAGGCACGCCCAGGACATCGACGGTGGCCTGCACTCTTGTCGGTCGGCCCGGCACATCGTCAGTATAGCCATCGCATCCAGCGTGTCGGCGAATGGCCTACACAGGACTCTTCTCCAAGCGCATCGATAGTTTTTCCTGTACCAGTGCGCCGACCACCTGTATATTGCTTCCACGCATCGACAGAGATACGCGTCAAGTCCTGAGGTGACACTGTGAATCCATTTCATCCGAAGCGACGACAGGACGGGGTCAGAGTTGAGGAGTTCCAGGGCGAAGTGCTCGTGTACGACCTCGAACGCCACACCGCCCATTGCCTGAACGGCATTGCCGTGAACGTATGGCAGTTGGCCGATGGCACCCTGTCGGCGACCGAGATCGCGGAGCGCATCACCGCGGAACAGGGCACCGACGCTGACGAATCGCTCGTCTGGCGCGCGCTCGAAGAACTCGACAAGGTGTCGTTGCTCGAGACGCCGCTCTCAACGGCGCCGGCTGAACTCTCTCGCCGCCAGATGGTGACCAGGCTCGGATGGGCGGCAGCGATTCCCCTCGTCCTGACGGTCTCCGTCCCAACTCCTGCGTTCGCGCAGACAGGCTTCACCGCCGTATAGCTCGCTCGCCGGGATCGCATTGAACGCACGGGAGGAATCTCCGCGGTCGATGCGATCTCCAGACACCGTGTCCGCGCAAGACGAGCGGCCTCGCATCTGCCTGTCGATGATCGTGCGCAACGAGCGCGCCGTCATCGAGCGTTGCCTCAACGCGGCGCTTCCCCTCTTCGACGCCGCCGTCATCTGCGACACCGGGTCCACCGACGGCACACCAGAACTCGCCCACGCATTCCTCAGTGGCGCAGGCATCCCCTTCGGGCTCTTCCACCACCCCTGGCACGACTTCGGTACCAATCGCACCGCGGCGCTCCGCGAAGCCACCGGCTTCGTGCAGGAACGTGGCTGGCCGCTCGAGCAGACCTATTGGCTGCTGCTCGATGCCGATCTCGAACTGATGATCACCCCCTCGTGGGACAGGGCGCTGTTAGCCGGCGCTGCCATAGCCCTTCGGCAGCGTTCCTCGACTCTGGCCTGCTGGAACCTGCGCCTGGCCCGCGCCAGCCTCGACTGGCGGGCGGTGGGCCGCACTCACGAGCGCTACGTCTGCGCGTCAGAACCCGTGTTCCATCAGATCACCAGCCTCTGGGTCCGCGATCACGGCGACGGTGGATCGAGGAGCGACAAGTTCTCGCGCGACATTGCCTGGCTGACCGATCAACTGGCCGAAACCCCTGACGATCCGCGGACGCTCTTCTACCTCGCCCAGTCGTATCGCGCGATCGGTGATCCGCTGAAGGCGCTCATCCTCTACCGTCGGCGCGCCGCCATTGCCGACGGGCACGACGAGGTGTGGTACTCGTACCTCTGCATCGGACAGATTCTCGCGAACACGGATCAACTCGACGCGGCGGCCGCCGCCCTGATGGAGGCCGAGGCGCTGGTGCCGGGACGGGCCGAAACGGCCTACGAGTTGTCGCGCCTCCACCTCCGGCAGCAGCGCGTCGCCGAAGCCGTCGCCGTCGCGGAGAGAGGCCACGGCGCGTCGGCGGTTGACCACCGGTTCCACTTCGTCCACACCGACATTCACGACTACAAGCTCGATCTCCAGCTTGCGGCGTCTGCGGTCGATACCGTGCACGCCGAGCGCGGATTCGCCGCCTGCGATCGCGTCGCGCTGTCGCACCGCTCCCCTCGAGAGGCGCTCGAACAGGCGCAGCAGCTGGCCGTGCGCTACGCGACGCCGATTGCCGGCATGGAGTTCCTGCCGCTGCAGCCAACGATCACCGCGCCCTACCGTCCGTGCAATCCGAGCCTCGTGCGCACTGATACCGGCTACCTGGTGCTGTGCCGCACCGTCAACTACGAGCAGCGCCGCCTGCGCTATCGCTCGTTCGACGACGACCAGGTGTATCGCACACGCAACGTGCTGCTCCGCCTCGACGCCAACTGTCAGCGGCTCGAGGAGTCGGAAGTGGTGCTGGACGAGGCACCCGCTCGCGAGGCCATGGTGTGCGGGCTCGAAGACTGCCGCCTCGTACAAGTCCATGGCGCACTGCTCTTCACCTGCGCGACGATGGACCGGCACCCGAGCGGAGTCGTGAACCAGTCGATCTGCCGGCTTGGAGCGGGCGGACGCGTCACGACGCATCGCCCGCTGGTTGGCGCCTTCGACGGCACCATTCAGAAGAACTGGCTACCCTTCGTGGACGGCGACGGGGCGCTCCAGGCGATCCACAGCTACGCCCCGCTCACACTGCTGCGTCTGTCGCCTGGCAGCGGCGGCTACGAAGTGGCGCAGCAGACAGAATCTGCCGTCAACGGCATCGCCTGGAGGGGATCCGCCGGACCACTTGCCTGGCCGGACGGCGCCGGCCGTCCAGGGCATCGGCTCGTCCTCGTGCACGAAGCCATTCGCCGGCAAGGGCCCGACGCCGAGTGGGAGCGGATTTATCTGCATCGCTTCGTCGAGTACGATGCAGCCTTTCGGGCCACGCGGGTTTCGCGCCCGTTTGTCTTTGCGCACAAGGGCGTGGAATTCGCCTGTGGCATGGCATGCGCGCATGGCGGCCTGGAACTGATCGTGGCGTTTGGGATCGAAGACCGTGAAGCGTATCTCGGACGCATCGCCTTCACGCAGCTTGACCGTATGCTCGACGCGACAAGGGTGGCATGACCGAGGAACTACGAGGACGAATCGCCGCGGCGCTGACGCCGCTGCACGGGTGGACGACCCCCGAGAAGGGCGTGCGTCTTGCGGAACTGGTGCTGGACGCACAGGCAGACGTGTCGGTCGAAATCGGCGTCTTCGGTGGACGCGGCACCATCGCCATGGCGATTGCCCACCAGATGATGCGCAAAGGTGCGGTGTCGGGCATCGACCCGTGGACCGCCCAGGCCTCACTCGACGGCGTCAACGACACCGCGAACGACGAGTGGTGGCGCAACCTTGATTACGACGCCATCTACGAGCACTTTGTGACGGCGCTCCTGCACAACGGTGTCGCCCGCTACTGTCGCATCATGCGCGAGCGCTCCGACACAGCGATCAGGCTGTTCGACGACGAGAGCATCGCGGTGCTGCACCAGGATGGCAACCACTCCGAGGCCATTTCGTCTGCCGAGGTCGCCCTGTGGAGCCCGAAGATCAAGCCAGGCGGCTACTGGGTGTCTGACGACACCGACTGGGCGACGACGCAACGATCCTTGCGGATGCTCGAGACAAACGGCTTCGCACTGCTCGAAGATCACGGCGGCTGGCGCGTCTACCGCAAGCCATGAGCGCCATTACCATCGTCTATCTCACCTACCGCGAAGAGCCGCGCTTCGAGTGGTTCGCCGACGGCCTGTCGAAACAGCTGGGTGATGGGCAGGTGGAGGTGCTGCTGGTGGATGGCGTTTACACACCAGAGCGCACGGCCCGGTTCACCGACATCGTGCGCGGTCGATTTGAATTTCGGCACGTGCCGGCAAAACCGACCCCGTACGCCGGCCGCTACCGTCGCACATCGCGCGACTTCTTCTCCGCCGCGAGCGCGCGCAACACCGGCGTCGTGCATGCCACGACGCCGTACCTGGTGTTCGTGGACGACCTGTCGGTGCCGATGCCGGGCTGGTGGCACGAAGTGCAGGCCGCGGCCACGGCCAGCGCAGTGGTAGCGGGGGCGTATCAGAAGCACTACGAGATGGTGGTGGAAGACGGCGTGCTCGTCTCGAGCCGCGCCGAACCCGCCGGACGCGATTCGCGCTGGGCGCAGGGCAGCGATACCGGCTGGGCGACGATTGGTGGCTCGCAGCTGTTCGGTTCGAGTGTGGCCGCACCACGCGACTTGCTGCTCGAGGTGAACGGGTTCGACGAACTGTGCGACTCGATCGGCGGCGAGGACTGGCATTTCGGTGTTCGGGTTGAATGGACCGGCACCAGCATCCATTACAGCCGGCGCATGTTGACCGTGGAGAGTGAGGAGCTGCATCACGTCGGCACGCCCGCCCACCGTCTCGACAAGACTGCGCCGCCAAGTCTCTATCTGCGTCAGCTCCGGCGCTTTGGCGTGAGAGAGCGCCAGTTCGAGGGGAACTGGGACAGCTCGCACATGATGCTCGACATCCTGTTCGGCACCCGCTCGACGCAGACCCACGGCAACTACTACCTGCTCTCGACACTCACCGCCGACACACTCGAGCAGACGACGACGCGATTCCCGCGCGTGCACTGGTTCGACGGCCAGGCGCTCTCCGAACTATGAGCGCTGGCGCGATTCGTCGCCGGTTGCTCAGCCGGGGCGATCTGCCCGGCAGCAACGGTGGCATTTACAACCCCGGGGCACTTGTCGCCGGCGACCGGATCCTGCTGCTCTGTCGTCGTGAAGTCGATTACCGCTTTCGCAACGACCTCGTGTTTCCAGAGCTCGTGACGCTCGACCGCGAGTCGCTGGAACTGCGCGACTATCGCACGCTGCCCAAGGTCGGCTTCCCGCACGACACGCGGGTTGAAGACTTCCGCTGCATCGAGTTCGACGGCATGCGGCTGGTGGTCCACAGCGCGGTGACGCCCGCGAAGATCAAGCCGGTGCTCTCCCGGATGTTCGACGATGCGCTGCAGCGGTTCGACGATTTCGACCTGCCGACGAGGCCGGCGCGTGTCGAAAAGAACTGGGTGCTGTTCGAACATGGCGGCCGGCTGCATTGCCTCTACAAGCTCGATCCACTGACGATCTTCGTACGCGAACCTGGAGGGGCGTGGACGCTGGTCAAAGAAGAAGACAATGGCTGGACGGGACAGCTCGAACGCGGTCTGAGTAACTCGACCAACCTGATTCCCTTCGACGGCGGCTACCTTGGGTTCTGGCACAGCATTGCCAACGATCGGTACATCCAGGGGGCGTTCCTGCTCGGTGCCGACCTCTCGATCCAGTATCGAACCGGGACGTTGCTCGACGGGCGCGAGGTGCAGGAGGGGTTCAAGCCGGGGGTGCTCTACGTCAGCGCGCTCATCGAGGATCGTGGACGGGTGCTGGCGTTCTACGGCGAGGGCGACGCGCACACCGGTGTGGCAATCTTCGACCGGGAGGAACTGGCGCAGGAGCTGCGGCGATCGCCGTTCCAGCGGGTCGATTCGCTACGAGTCCGTTTCGAAGGGGTGTCGCACAGCGACGCGTTCCGTGCCATGCAGCGCTTGCGCGAGTTCTCTGAGCAGCGGCAGCGCGCCCGCATTCACGTCTACGTGACTGAGCCGATCGTCCGCGCCACCATGGAGCGGCTCACCCCCGATCACATCGTCATTCACGACACTGCGCCCCCCGCCGATGTGCGTTGCACCATCGTCGGTGCGACGGGCGTCCTCACGTGGGAATAGTGATGCCTCAGCGCCAGACCAGAATCTCGCTCACCCCCGAGCGTCGTGCGCGCCTGCTGCGGGCGCTCAAGCAGCATTTCACCGCCGAGTTCGACGAACCGCTGAGCGACTTCCGCGCCGAAGGGCTGCTCGACTTCTTCGTGCGCGAGCTTGGTCCGCCTATTTACAATCAGGGCGTCAACGACGCTGCGCGGTTCATGCAGGAGCGGCTCGGCGACATCGATGGGGAGATTCACGAGCCGGAGGGCAAGTGAGTACGCGGGGGGCTCAGGGCTCAGGGCTTAGGGCTTAGGAAAGACGGCGCGCGCCGAACGGGTTATCGTTCGACGCGCGACTGGCGGAATTAGCGCTGAGCGCGACGGCGGCGGACGGCGGCGATTGCCGCGCC
>CADEEX010000062.1:0-1345 GCA_902826465.1 uncultured Acidobacteriota bacterium | reverse complement strand
ACTGGCGGAATTAGCGCTGAGCGCGACGGCGGCGGACGGCGGCGATTGCCGCGCCGGTGCCGAACAGCACCATCGTGGTCGGTTCCGGAACGGACTGCAGATCCACCGCGTCGATCAACAACGCGGAATCGGAGATGTAGTCATCAATGTCGACCACGCCAAACGCGATCGTGTGCGTCCCAGCCGAGGCAAACGTGTGTGTGAAGGTGCTGCGAGGAGTGCCGAAGAGGTACGGTCCGCCCAGTAGTGCCGGAGGCCCGGGATCAGGCGATAGTGCCTGAAGCCCGGGATCAAGCGCCGTCGCGAGAATGCTCAACTGCTGATCAATCAACAGAAACCCGAAGTCGGGTAGCGGTGGAAAACCACTCACCTCAATTTCTGCCGTCAAGAATGCCCACGAAAACGAGAGGGTATCGCCAGCCTGAACGTCCAGCGTACGCTTAATCGCCGATCCCTCATAGGCAGTCCCGCCGCTATCAAGTAACGTCGGGCCGGGGAGTCCTAGGAAGCTCGCCAGGTCCGCGGAGTCCACACCGGCGCTGTTTGAGATGAGCGCCTGGAGAGCCCCTTGAGCCGGGGCGTATCCCTGCACCGTGCCAACGACGCTCACGTCACTGAGGGGCGTCGCTGTCCATCCTGTGAGACCGGCCTCAAATCCGCCGTTCACAATCGGCGCCGCATGCACAGCACCGGTATTGACCGCCAAGCTCAGAACGGCCACCGCGAAAATCCTTCGGACACTCATACGAAATCTCCTTGACCTGGGGGAGCTCAGAACACGAAGTTCTGAGCCTGACCCACCGCGGCCGGTGCAACGTTCTTGATGGTGACAAATGGACGGAATGTGTAGAAGGTGCCGGGACCGTCCTGGTCAATCTGCACCACGCTGTCGACCGCGCCGGAGGCGATAACCCTCACCCAGCCGGCCGTCAGCGCGTTGCCGCCTGCAAACCCAAGACCTCTGAGTACCGTGGAGAGGTCAACCACGTCTTGCGCTGGCGCGAAGTCGGTAACCGTGTCTCCCGCATCGCGCATCGATACATAGGTGAAGAGGTCTGGCCCGCCGCCACCGGTCAGGATGTCGCCGCCTTCTCGACCAACGATGCAGTCTCGACCAGACGATCCCGTGAGCGCATCTCGACCAGTCGTGCCATTGACGCTGGCGCAGAGAGTGACGCCAACGATGACCGCATCGTGGTCCGACGCTCGAAACGCGTTCGGCTCGTAGATCGCTTCCTGCGCCGCGGGCTTGAAGCTGGTGTCGTAGTCGAGCAGGTCAGGCTCATCGGCGGTGATGTGCCAGTCGCCAGCGCCGGTTGTTTGCGGCACGAGGCGGAAGCTCCCC
>CADEEX010000061.1:5422-15108 GCA_902826465.1 uncultured Acidobacteriota bacterium | reverse complement strand
GGGCCGAATGATGAAGTCGCGCGATATGGCGGCCATCGCCACAAACTGACCGGGCACAATCAGCAACGCCCACACCCAGTCTGATCCGCGGGCGAGATAGCCGATCGCCACGGCAACGCCGAGCGCCGCTGGAATGCCGGCAGTCCAGTAAAGGGTGCTGTCCCAGGCTTCGCGCCGTCCACCAAGACGGGACACGACGACCTCGAGCGCGATGCCGGTGAGCAGAGCGAGCAGAATGGTGGTTCGTCGAGTCATCGGATCAACGTCCGCCTGAAGCCGGATGCGGAGTGTCAGCCGATCAGCGAGATGACGACACCGGTCGCCGCCACTCCGCCGAGGAGCTGCAGCCACAGCTCTGGCTTGTCGCGGAGGAACACCAGGCCGAGCAGCGGGAAGAACGCCGCGGCCACGATGAAGCGCCAGTAGAGCTCTTCGGACTCCTCGACAGCGCCGAGCGAGGGTGCCATGCGCCGGCCGGCGTCGATGAGCGTATTGGCAATATGACGATCGCCATCGCGGTCGAGCTCGAAGTACTGTCCGCCCCCGGCCATTGCCAGGCGCTGGAGCCCGGCGCGATCGAGGCGTGACGTTGTCGGCACCTCGGGGTCGATCACGACGGTACCGTTCTCGTCGTGGAAGAGGGGCAGCGCGCCGCCGGCGAGCGATCCGACGCCCACGACATACAGCGGAATGTTCTTCGACACCGCCTGCTTGAGCGAGTTGGCCACCTCGCCGCTCCACGTTTCCCCGTCCGAGAGCATCACGAACATCTTGGCGTTGGTGTTCTTGCCGTGAATCTCTTCGTCACGCTCGACGACGCGGATGCCCCAGTAGACGCCCAGTTCGAGGTTGGTATCCCACGTGGTCGCATCGTCGATGCGGAACGGCGGCTCCTGATCGAGATGGTCGAGGAAGAAGAAGTAGGTGTTGGGATCCTTGGTGAGCCTGATCTGAGGAGCCGCGACGTGAGCGAACAACGCCAGCGCGATGCGGTCCTGGTTCCAGCTCAGTGAGTCGCCCAGGGTGCGCAGGAAACGGACCGAGCGCTGCCAGCGATCGCCAGTGACATCCTTGACGCGCATGGACGCTGAGCCATCCTGGAGGATGACCATGTCGATGCCGCCGCGCCGAACGGCGGTCGCGGGCCCCCGTGGACGCGCCAGCGCCAGAATCAGCAGCGAGGACGCGACGATGAGGCAGAGCCAGAAGGGCAGGTCGCCGACGAGCGCGAACCGCTCAGGCACCGGAATCAGGCGCCGCTTCGCCAGGGCGCGCAGGTCGTAGCGCCGCCGCAGCAGCCGCCAGGTCCAGAGCAGCGACAACAGCGCCGGCAGCACCAGCAGCCACAGGTAGATCGGTTCCGCGAACGTGATCTGTGTGAGGTCGATCCGAACGGGCACGCGCTGCTATCCCTTGCGCTGAATCGTCTTGCCCTTGCCCGGATCCATCTGCTCCTCGCGCTCGTCATAGCGCATCGGCGAGATCGTCTTGAAGTCGCTCATGTCGGTGCCGGGCGGGGGGCCGCCGGGTGCCCCGTGAATCGTCATGCCCGCGGGGAGGTCGAGGGGCGTATCGAGCAGTGGCGGCGGCTCTGGCGCCTTGCGAGCATTCTGCTGGCCTGGTCGCGGGGCGGGCGCCTTGGCAATGGCGTCGCGGAGGCGCGACACGAACTCGTAGTTGTAGGCCGCGTCGATGGCGTTGGCGTCGCGGCGCAGCACGTCGGCATACGCGAGGATGACCGAGTCGAGCCGGCTGACGGCCGACTTCCGATCGGTGGCCTGCGGTGCGGCGGCGCGGAACGAGGCATTGGCCGCCACGAACAGCATCTTCGGGTCGGTGAGCGCCTCGACACCGGTGGCGAGAGTCAGGTCGGTGAGTGGCTGATACTCGGTGCGCCAGTAGTTGACGGTGGCGCGCTGGCGCCGGATGTCGGCCTCGGACGTGCCAGCCGGCCAGGGGAGCCGGCTCCAGATGCTGGTGGCGTCGTCGAGGTCGTCAGCGGCGTCGTAGTGCAACGTGGCCAGCCGGCGTTGTGCCTCCGCCATGCGTCGCGCCGTGCTGGCCTCGGCCCAGCACGCCAGGGCCGCCGCGAACAGCACTACGGTCAGAACCACTCCACCAATCGCGCTCTTCATATCGTGTCCTTCACCCTACTGAACCCTGGAACCTGTGGAACCGTGGAACCGTGGAACCTTGAGACCTTGGAACGTGTTACGGAAGCTTCTGAAACTGCGGAACGAGCAACTTCAATCCGGCCGCCGATACCCAGCACGCCGCGGCGATGAACGCGAACATCGCAAACCGCGGACGCTGGCTGGTGTACTGCCGTGTCTGAATCGTTCCGGCCGATACTTCGTCGATTTCGCGTATCGCATCGAGAAGATGCTCTTCGTTGTCGGCGGCGTAGAAGCGCCCGCCGGTCTTGAGCACGGCCGGCATCCACAGTTCGTCCGGGATGACCTTGCCCTTGCCGCGCTCATAGTTGGTGCGGACGAAGTAGACAGGAATCTGCGCATCGATCGACGCCTGCATGATCTCGTCGAGCGTCTTGCCGCCGACGATGGCGCGCGTGTCTTCGCCGTCAGTGAAGATCACCATCAGGTTACCGACGGCGTCGAGGAAGTTGAACGCTTTGAAGAGGCCGATGCTCTGGTCGATGGCCTGGGCGATGATGGTGCCCTGGTCAGGAAACAGCGAGTACTCGACCGGATCACCGATCAGCGACGTGCTGAGGAGAATATTGTCGTAGTCGTTCGTGAACGGCGTGATGACGTAGGCCTCGTTGCCAAACTCGATCAGCGCCACGAGATCGCGATAGCGACCGTCCATCCGCTTGCGGATGAAGCGCTCGGCCGCCGCGACCGTCGTGAAGAACGTGGCGTCGGTTTCAGCACGGCTGTTCAGCTGCTTCGACTTGAACGGCGTCCGCATGCTGGTTGACGCGTCGATCATCACCGCAATCCGTCGCCCAGGGTAGGTCACGTTGCTCGTGACGAGCGCGGTGAACGGATCGGAGAGCGCGATGGCAAAGAAGGGCACGCCGACGAGGAACAGCGCGAGCGGGAGGTGCCGGACGAATGCGAACGGGGAGGTGCGCATCGACTGGAGAATCGCCGGCATCACCAGCCGATGGCGTCCCGGCATCCGTCCAATGGCGGAACGTGCGACGAGCACCAGCAGCGACAGCCCGACGAGCGCAAACAGCGCCAGCCGCCCTTCAGGACGATGCCAGAACTGCAGATCGGCAAGACGGACGTTTCGCCATTCGTCGAGCGTATTCAGGACGAACAGGCGAATCGTGGCGAGTGTCATCAGGCCCTGGAAGTGACGGGGGCTGCGCTGCCCGAGCGCCACTGCTGCACGAGCGTCTTGATCCACGAGTGTTCGGCGCGCACGACGGCGGCCGCCGACTGCGCACTGGCGAGCGCGGCGTCGAGCGCCGGCTGATCGACGGTGCCGGTGCGTCCGTATTGATTAGCGCCGAAGGCACGCAGCGCGTCGCGGAGCGACTCGAGCAGGGGACCGCGGGTGGCCTCCTCGCCTATCGACGACTTGATGGCGCGGTCGAGATCAAACGGTGTGGCGGAGCCGGAGATGACGCGGGCCTTGCCACGCAGACCGCCCGTGTGCAGCAGCCGGCCGTCGCCCGGCGTCGCGTTCTTGCCGGCCAGACTCTGGCTGACCGTGGTGCCGACCGCGGCCGTGGCGGCCAGACGCGTGGCGGCCAGTGCGCGTGCGACGAGGGGCTCGGTCCAGCCGTGCTGTTCGCGCTCGCGGCCCACCGCGCCCAACTCCTGCACGGCAACGCCGACCAGCTGGCGGGTGGTGAGGTGACGCTCGCCAACCGGCGTCCGGCTGCGGACACGGCGCGCCAGGCTGACCAGTACGACGAGTACCACCAGCACGGCGAGCGCGACACATGTCGTGGCGACCACTTCGAGGGTGCTGGCGCGCAGCAGCAGGTTCTCGACCTGGCCGAAGTCCGCACCGCTGGCGTCACGGATATCCGGGGCGCCGTTCGGCACCATCGACGCGACGCGGACCGATTCGGGCGGCAGGATATAAACGAGATCGCGCCCCTGGACCGAGGCGTTGCCTGACATGCGGCTGTTGATGGCGTAGTGAATCTGCACCGGCGGCAGACCGACGTCCGAGCCAATGGCGTCGGGGCTGATGATGCGCAGCTTGTACTGATACTGGAAGAAGCGGCGCGACCCCGAGTGCAAGTCGGCGGGATGGGTCCCGCTGACGACTTCAAACGGGGCCAGGGTGATGGTGGCGGGCGCCAGCCGCGATTCGTCAGGCATGACCTGCACGGCGTCGTTTTCCAGGACGGCGCAGGTGAGAGCCATGTCGAACAGTTCGCCGACGCGGACGGCGCCCGCGCTGGTTCGCCACCAGCAGCGAATCGGGTCGAGTTCGACGTTTGTGCCGGCGGCCGGTGCGGCGGGCACTTGCGCCATCGCCGGCATAGCCAGCAGCCAACCGGCAAGGACCATCGAGAGAGAGAGCCGAAACCGTGTCACGGGAATCCTCATTAGTTTCGTGTCTTGCGCAGCCGTCGTTCGACGACGAACTCGCTGATCGCGACGTCAGACACCGCCTGATCGAGGCTGATGGTGATGAGGTCGACGTTCACATCCTTGGCGATCTGCCGGACCTGTGCCTGCCACTGGCGCGCCTTGTCACCGAGTGCGGCGAACGCGCGGCGCGAGACGGTGCGACCGCGTCCGGTCTCCACATCGACAATCTCGACCCAGCCGGCGGACACCGATGGCAGGTCGTACGCGAAGCCGCTGTCGATCATCACGGCGAACGCGTCGTGCGTGGCGTTCATCTCCGACAACTCCTTCAGCACCGTGCCGGCATCGTCGAACAGGAAGTCGGAGATGACCGGGAGCATCGACTGGCGCCGCACGAAGCCGCCGAGCGACGTGCTGATGCTGCCGCTGCGGCGCACGGTCTGCAGGCCGCGCTGATGCTGAAACGCATCGAGACAATGGACGATGTGGCTCTTGCCGGTCCGCGGCCGCAACGCACCGAGGTGGGTAAAGCCGCTGTCAAAGGTGACCAGACCGAAGGGGTCCTGGAAGAACACCGCCGACATGCCGATCGTGGCGATGGTTCTCGCGATGGCGGCCGCAATCGGCACGCCGTGGGCGCCACAGCGGGTGGACGGGGAGACATCGGCGACGACCACGACCGTGGCGGTGCTCGGCTGCTCGAACTCGCGAATGACGAGGGGCGAGAAGTTGTTCAGTGACGATTGCGCCCAGTCGATGGACGAGAAGCGATCGCCGGCCTGCCAGTCGCGCAGGCCAATGAAGTCGAAGCCGCTGCCGTGCTGCCGGCTACGGTGATCACCAATCGTCACCTCGTTCATGCGCTTCAGGATGACGAGTTCGATCTCGGTGATGTCAGCCAGGTTGACCAGCGGGGCGATTTCCTCGTGGTCGCGGGTCCTCATGGAATCGGCACCCGCTCGATGATGTCGCGCACGACCGCTTCGGAGGTGAGGCCGTGGCTGGCGGCGTGCGGCCCGAGCCAGATGCGATGGCTGAGGATGTAGGGCGCCAGTTCCTGAATGTCTTCCGGGTAGACCTCGGTCCGCTGATGCTGGAGCACCGCCCACACCTTCGCCAGACGCCCCCAGCAGATGATGGCGCGCGGTGAAGCCCCCAGGTCGACGCCCCGTTCCACCAGTTCGGACGGCGAGTGCACGTGCCAGTCGGTGTCCGGGTTATAGGGACGCGTCGCTGCCACGAGCTGCTGGATGTACTTGCCCAGCCGCTCATGCAGGAACACCTGGTCGTTGATGCGCGCGCGCAGCTCGATGATCCGTTCCTTCGACATCAGCGGATTGAGGCGCACACGCTTGAAGTCGAAGTTGACCAGCTTCTGCTCCTCCTCGGGCGGGAGATAGCCGATGTTGATCATGATCGCGAAGCGATCGGTGGCCGCTTCCGAGAGCGGGAACGTGCCCTGGCCGAGTTCCACCGGGTTCATGGTCGCGATGGCGAAGCTGAACGCCGGCAGCTCGTACGTTTCCTTACCGACCGTGATGGTGCGGTCCTGCAGGCCTTCGAGGAACGCGCTCTGCGACTTCAGCGGGATGCGGTTGATTTCGTCGAGGAGGATCACTTCGGCGCCGGCCATCGGGCCGAACTCGGTCACCAGCGCGCCGGTGGCCGGGTTGATCATCTGGAAGCCGACGACCTCCGTCGGCTGCAGGTCGGCGCGACCCTGAATGCGGGCGAACTTGGCATTGCTGATCGCCGCGAGAATGACGCCGAAGAATGTCTTGCCGACACCCGGAACACCGCGCAGGAGCAGGTTGCCGGCGTTGACCTGCCGCTGCTCGCGCTTGTCGTAGCTCGTCGGAATTTCAGAGAGCAGGACGATGTTGGCCAGCGCCTTCGCGGTGTCGTAGCCGACAAGCGCCTTGCTGCCTTCGGCAATGATGGCGTGATGAAATTCGATCGCTTCCTGGAGGTCTGAATGCACGGCGGACAATCCTACTGTATCCGTCGCGCCAGCGCACGAGCCGGAGAGGAGACACGATGATGGCCACAGAGGCGCCGAGTGACAGAGTCTTCTGGAGTTTCTCCCTGTCTCGGTGTCTCCGTGGCGGTGGCGGCTAGGGAGCGACGCAGCGGAAGTTGGCCGCGTCGTCGATACTGCCGGTGCCGGAATAGCGCGCCACCTGCGGATACGGACACAGGGGCCGCGTGCGATCAACTTTGTCGTCGGTCTTGTGTGTGGCGAGCACCGATTGCGGTGCCTGGCCTCTCTCGATCCAGTTTTCAAGCTGGGTCAGCATGTCGAACTGATTCGGACCCGGGCCACCGCTGCAATGGTGCATACCTGGAACCAGATAGAGCCTGGCGAACGACTCAACCTCTTTGGCCCCGCCGACAATCTTGGCCACCTTGTTGTAGTAGTCGACCGTGCCGTAGCTGCTGATCGCCGGATCCGATGTGCCGTGGTACAGGATGATCTTGCTGCCGCGTGCCTTGTAGGGGCGCAGGTCGGCGTCGAGCGGACTCAGAATCTCGCTCATCGTCTTCATCCGCGGCAGGTCGCGATCGAGACGGAACGTCCGCCAGTTGAACGACGAATCGTCGTCTTTTTCCAGTGCCAGGAAACGGAAGTTCGACTCCGATAGCCGGTAGCCGCTTGGCACTTCGTTGGTGAATTCGAGCGTGTTGTTGGCGGCCTTCACAGGTTCGGTGTTGCCCGTGATCCAGGCGCGCCAGCCGGTGCGACCGCCTTCGTGGCCAACGGGGAATCCGGCCGAATAGACCTCGCCGTTGGCGAGCGTCGAGCCGGCGTAGATCTGCTTCACCACCGCGAGTTGTGGCTCGGTGAGGCAGGTGGGTGCGTCGGCGCCGGTGCACTTCAGCGTATCAACGTTGAATCGGCAGGCGCGTGGATTCTCGACCAGGCCGTCCTTCAAACCATCAGCGGCGTCGCACGCCGCGAGCGTCGCCTTCGACAGGGTTTCAATCTTCTCGGTCGTGAGGTAGCTGGCGGGCGAGGCCAGCAGCTTCTGGAAGACCAGGGCGCGCGTGGCCTGCATCGGTGTGCCCGTGGCCGGATCGCCAGCGATGATGCCGTCGAAGTCGGTCGGGTAACGCTGCACTTCCATGAGCGCTTGACGGCCGCCATTCGAACAGCCGTTGAAGTAGGCATGTTCAGGCGCGCGCCCGTAGAACGACGCGGTGAGCGCCTTGCCGGCCACGGCCGTGACGTGGGTGCCGCGATGACCGTAGTCGATTTCCTTTGCGCGGTTCTTGGCCCAGTCGGGATCGTCGGCGTCATGCCCCGTATCGGTTGAGGCCGACGCATAGCCACGCTCGAGGCCGGCATCGAGACGACCAATGGTGCCGCCGAGCCCGCCGACGCCCACGAAGTAGTACTTGCCATTCCAGCGCTCGGGAAGCCCGAGCCGGAAGTTCACTTCGTTGCCGGGAGTCGCCGTGTGCCCCTCGACGCGACAGTAGCGCGGCTGGCTGCCGGTGGCCTCGACGAGTGTGGCGGCGGTGATGGTGGTGCCTTGCGGCGCCTTCTGCTGCAGGGGACCGACCGCACAGGCGATCGCGCCGCCTTCCGCGGCGGCAAGGTGGCCGCTCAGCGCGGCGACACCGGCGGCAGACGTCATGAACACCAGGGGATGGATCGTCATGCGGCGCACTCTAGCAGAAGTGCGGACGGAACGGGGAGGGCGACTCCCCGTTTCGTTCGCGAGACGAGAACCCTCAGACCGCGACCCTGACGGGTGGGGCTACTTTGCTTCGGGCTTGGTCGCCACGTAGGTGATCGCGCCGAGCGGGCCGGCGTCGGGCGGAAGGTCGCCGCTGTTGGCGGGGAAGCGGTTCTGACGCAGCAGATAGGCCACGATGTCGGCCGTCTCCTGACGGGTCAGCGTTTGTGGCGCGTCGAGCGGCATCGACTGCCGGATGCGATCCGAGAGTTGCGACAGGTTCAGCGTGTCCCAGCTGGCGGCAAAGCCGCTGTCCGCCAGCGACGGCGCGTCTCCGCCCATCGCCGAGTCGCCGTGGCACTTCGAGCACTGGGCGTTGTACAGGGCCTCGCCCTTGGTCGCCTGTCCGGCCGAATAGACGCCATCCCACGTGGTTTTTCCGCCCTGGGCCTTCACCGGCGCAAACGCCAGCGCTCCCACCATGATTCCGATACCCGCACACACCCACATTCGAAACGTCGTGTTCATCAACATACCTATAGTTTGAACGATTCCTGACCCGTACGACAGCCCCTAAAGACAGATACTGCCCACCGCCAGGTACCCGGAGATGAGGTGGCTCGGCCACGGCGGCAGCCGAGTCGGCCAGGCCATCAGCTGAGTCCACCGAGGCACAGGTACTTGATCTCCAGGAACTCGTCGATCCCGTACTTTGACCCCTCACGGCCGATGCCCGACTCTTTCATGCCGCCAAACGGCGCGACTTCGGTCGAGATGAGGCCGGTATTGATACCGACGATGCCATATTCGAGCGCCTCGGCGGCGCGCCAGATGCGGCCAATGTCGCGGCTGTAGAAGTAGGCGGCCAGCCCGAACTCGGTGTCGTTGGCCAGGGCGATGGCCTCGGCATCGGTGTCGAAGCGGAAGAGTGGCGCGACCGGGCCAAACGTTTCCTCGCGGGCCACCGCCATGTCGCGCGTCACACCTGTCAGCACGGTGGGAGCGAAGAACCGATTCCGGATCCGCGTGCCGCCGATGGCCACCGCTGCGCCCTTCGCGACCGCGTCGCGGACGTGACCTTCCACCTTGACGAGGGCGGCGTCGTCGATGAGCGGTCCCTGGGTGACGCCTTCCTCGAGTCCCGATCCGACCTTCAGTGTTGCGACGGCCGCGGTGAGTCGTGCCGCGAACTCGTCGTAGACCGGACTCTGCACCAGGAAGCGATTGGCACAGACACACGTCTGGCCCGCATTGCGGTACTTCGACACCATCGCCCCTTCGACCGCCGCGTCGAGATCGGCGTCGTCGAAGACGATGAAGGGCGCATTGCCGCCGAGTTCGAGCGACAGTTTCTTGATCGTCCCGGCGCACTGCGCCATCAAGACCCGTCCCACCTCGGTCGAACCGGTGAACGACAGCTTGCGAACGATGGGATTCGAGGTGAGTTCGGCGCCGATCTCCATGGCGCCTCCTGTCACGATGT
>CADEEX010000061.1:0-5412 GCA_902826465.1 uncultured Acidobacteriota bacterium | reverse complement strand
CGTCTGCGACGCGGGCTTCACCACGGTGGTACAGCCGGCCGCGAGGGCTGGGCCGACTTTTCGCGTGATCATCGCGATCGGAAAGTTCCACGGGGTAATACAGCCCACCACGCCGACCGGTTCCTTCACGACGATGAGCCGTTTGTCTGAGGCGTGTGACGGGATGGTGTCGCCGTACACCCGCTTGGCTTCTTCGCCAAACCACTCGAGGAAGGCGGCGCCGTAGGCCACCTCCGTCATCGACTCGGCGAGCGGCTTGCCCTGCTCGAGCGTCATGAGGGTGGCGAGGTCGTGCTGGTGCGCCATCATGAGGTCGAACCAGCGGCGGAGCCGCTGCGCCCGATCCTTGCCCGTGCGGGCGCGCCAGGCGGGAAGTGCGGCGGCCGCGGCCTGTATGGCGGCGTGCGTCTCCTCGCGGCCCATGTTCGGCACGGTGCCAAGAATTTCGCCCGTGGCCGGGTTATCGACCGGCACGGTCGCGCCGCTCCGTGCCCCAATCCACCGGCCGTTGACGTGACCGGTCTCGCGAAACAGATCCCGGTCTTTCAACTGGTCACCAACAGGTCGCGCCACGGTGCTCATAAATCTCTCCCCGCCGCGATCGTACCCCGATGCGGTGAGGGGTGACGGGCCCTGGCCGTCTGGTCTGTGACATTTTCTTGACGTCGCACGACGCGAGCGCGCGGATATAATCCGCGCGGTTCCCAGGAGTCACCAAGGATGAAGTCGCTCACCAGCCTCGTGGCCGCGGTCGTGACCGTGGCACTGACCGTGGGGGTGTCCACCGCGCGGGCACAGACGCCGCAGAAGATTTCGGTGTCGAGTTCGTCTCTCAGAGAGGGCGAACCGGTCCCGGTCCAGCACACGCCGTATGGGAGGAATGATTCGCCGTCGCTCATGTGGACCAACGTTCCAGCGAGCGCGAAGGAGCTGGTCATCATCTGCGAGGACCCGGACGCCGGGAATCCGCCACCGTTCGTGCACTGGGTGATTTACAAGGTGCCGGCGACAGCCAACGGGCTGCCCGAGGCGCTGCCGCTCAGTGCGTTGACCCCGATGCCGGCAGAGCTTGCGGGCGCTGTTCAGGGGCTGAGCGGCTTCCGGCGACCCACCTACCGCGGACCCGCGCCACCGATGGGCAGCGGCGTACATCATTACCACTTCGTCGTGCATGCACTTGATATCGCGTTGCCGGCGCCAGGGCCGATGCAGCCGCCGATGACCAGGGCCGAACTTCTCGACGCCATGAAGGGTCATGTGGTGGGCCGCGGTGAATTGGTCGCGCTTTACGAACGGAAGTAGGGGGAATCCATGAGCGAGCTGAAGATCTTCTCCCGCCGCGACCTGCTGCGCGGCGCTGGCGCGGTCGGCACGGCAGCGCTGGCCGGCACAACCGGCGCGCCGTCAACCGCTGATGCCGCCGTCGCCGCTGCTGAACCGCAGGCGGCGGTGAACGCGTCGGCGACGCTGACACGCGAGGCCTTTGAAAACCTGACGGCGGTCGAAGCCGACCTGCTCGAGGGCATTGTCGAGCGACTGATTCCGAGCGACGCCACCGGGCCGGGCGCAAAGGAAGCGCGCGCGGCGCACTACATCGATCGCGCGCTCGGTGGCGCACTGGCCTCGTCGAAGCCGGCGTACACCGCCGGACTCGCGGCGCTCGACCGCTATGCGCAGTCGTCGCGTGGGAAACGGTTCCTCGAACTGCCCGACCGCGACAAGGACTCGCTGCTCATGGACTGCGAAGGGGGACAGGCGACCGGCTTCACCGGCAGCTCAGCGCAGTTCTTCGGCATGGTCCTCGGGCACACACGGCAGGGGATGTTCGGCGATCCCTACTACGGGGGCAATGCGAACTTCGTGGGCTGGGATCTGATCGGGTATCCAGGCGTCCGCACGATGGTCACGGCCACCGATCAACGGAGTCTGGAAGCCGGGCAGATGAAGCCCAACCATCGCTCGGCGTACGACTTCGAGACCTTCAACAAGGCGACGGCAAAAGACGACTCGCACGACGGCGACCACTCGGCGCACACGGGAGACCTGGCACATGGCGACTAGGCTGAAGGACACCGACGTCGTAGTGATCGGACTGGGCGCGGCCGGCGGCGTCGCCGTGCTGCCGCTGGCGCAGGCCGGACTCGAAGTGATCGGGCTCGAAGCGGGGGGCGCCATGACGCGTCGCGATTTCGCGCCCGACGAAATCCGCAACAACGTGCGTGGCTGGCCGATGCTGTCGTCGCACAAGACGAACCAGGAAGCGCCGACGGTGCGCGCGACGGCATCAGCGAATGCCGTGCAGGGCGGACACCCGATGATGAACGCCATTGGCGGCACCAGCCTGCATTACTGGGCCCAGCACTGGCGCCTGAATCCGTGGGACTTCAAGGTCAAGAGCGAGACGACCCGCCGCTACGGTGCGTCGCGCCTGCCCAAGGGCTCCACGGTCGAAGACTGGCCGTTTGGCTACGACGAGATCGAGGCGTACTACGACAAGATCGAGTACGAGCTTGGCGTGTCAGGGCAGGCGGGCAACGTCAACGGCAAGATCGACCCGCGCGGCAATCCCTTCGAAGGACCGCGCACACGCGATTACCCGATGCCGCCGCTGCGCTGGACGGCGTTTCACGACAAGATGGCGGCCGCCGCGAAGTCGCTGGGCTGGAATCCGTTTCCTGGCCCTGCCGCGATCAATTCGCGGTCGTACCAGAACCGCTCCGGCTGTGGCTACCACGGCTACTGCAACACCGGTGGCTGCCATGTTGACGCCAAGAACTCCACGGCGGTCACCACCATTCCGCGCGCTCAGGCCACCGGCCACTTCAAGGCGGTCACCGGCGCCACGGTCACCCAGATCAACGTCGACAGCCAGGGACGCGCCAGCGGTGTCACCTACCTGGCCAACGGCGAAGAATTCTTTCAGCCGGCGAAGGCCGTCCTGGTCGCCGGCTTCACCTACGAGAACTCGCGACTGCTGCTGCTCTCGAAGTCGGCGGCGTTTCCGAAGGGACTGGCGAACAATCACGGGCAGGTGGGGCGGCACTACTTCAGCCACCATCAGGGCGCGCCGGTCACAGCGCTATTCCCGTTCGATCTCAAGGCCTGGTACGGTCTGCCGGCCCAGGGTGTGGCCGTCGACAATTTTGCCGACGACAACTGGGATCACAGCAAGGTCGACTTCATCGGCGGCTCCAATCTGTGGGCGATGTCGGACCGGCGGCCAATCTCGGCCTCGGGCATGAACACCTTCGGGATGGCGCCGAACTGGGGCAGTCAGTGGAAGGCGTTCATCAAGGAGAACGCCGACCGCGTCCACAGCTCGTACATTCAGAAAACGACGCTGCCCTACGAAGACAACTTCCTCGATCTCGATCCGGTCGTGAAAGACCCCCTCGGGCTGCCCGTGATTCGCATCACCGCCGAGTACAAGGAAAACGAGCGGAAGATCGCCGAGCACTCGCAGGAGCAGATGGAGAAGTGGTACCGCGCGGCTGGGGCGATTCAGATCGCCAAGGCGCCGACCGGCGGCATCATGGGCGCGTCAACGCACGCCTATGGCGGCACCCGCATGGGCGATAACCCTGACACGAACGTCGTGAACCGCTGGGGCATGTCGCACGAAGTGCCAAACCTTGGCGTGCTCGGTGCGTCCGTGATGGGGACGAGCGGCGCCAGAAATCCGACACACACCGTGCAGGCGCTGGCGTGGCGGACGGCCGATCACATCGTCAAGAACTGGAAGTCGATCGCGCTATAGCAGTTCTTTCTCTTGCGCGTAGAGCATCAACTCGAGGCGGCCGTCGATATTGAGCTTCTCGTAGACGTTGTGCAGGTGAATCTTCACCGTGCCTTCGGAGATGGTCAGCCGCTCGGCGATCGCCCGATTGCGCAACCCCTGCGCAATCATCTTCACGATCTCCAGCTCGCGAGGCGTCAGAATCTTCGAGGCCTCGCGGTTCGCTGACTCACGCCGCGTCACCCGGCCGATCGCCCGCGACATCGTCTCGCGGTCAATCCACTGTTCGCCGCGGTGCACCCGCCGTACGCACTCGAGCAGCGACTCCGGCGACGATTCCTTCAGCACGACACCGTGGACGCCCAGCTTGACGGCTTCGACGACATCGTCGTCGCTGATCGCCGCCGTGAGCAGCACCGTGCGGCAGGCGCTGTGCTCGGCCGACAGGATCTTCAGCACGTCAATGCCGGTCGTGCCTGGCATGCGCAGATCGATGACCAGGACGTCGCAGCCGCGGCGGGCGGCCGCAAGCGCCCCGGAACCGTCGTGGCAGCATTCCACGACGTCGAAATCCTGGTGGCCTTCGAAGAGGCGCTTCAATCCGTGGAGAACGATGGCATGGTCGTCGGCGAGGACGAGTCGGATGGGCACGGACACGCTATAAGGATACGACCAATTCGACACGAGAGCCCGAGTCGGACGATTCGATGGACATCTTTCCGCCGAGCGCCGTGACGCGGTCGAACAGGCTGCGCGGCGCCGTGCGCGACTCGCCGAGGGCGCGATGATCGAACCGGCCCTTGAACGGAAAACCGTGGCCGTCATCAGACACGACGATGCGAAGGCGATCGCTCGCCCCTTCCACGTTGACGTTCACGCGTGTCGGCTGGGCGTGCTTGAGCGCGTTGACCACGGCCTCGTGCACCATCATCGGGATGGCCTGCGTGAGGTCAGGCGAGCACTCCTGCAGCTCCGGCGACACCCGAATCGACACCGGCGTGTTCCACTCGAGCGCGAAGCGCTCGCGCAACGCGTCGAGCCCGCCGGCGAGGGACGAGACGGCGCCGCTGGCCCCGGGACGCAGCCCACCAATGAAGACCCGCAATTCCCGCTGTTCGATCGACAGCGCGCGTTCGAGCGCGAACAGTCTGGCCTGCACCTCCTCGTCGGTCTGCCGCAGGCTGTTGGCGACCGAGCGCAGCTCCAGACGGATGCCGGTGAGTGATTGCAGCACACCGTCGTGCAGGTCGCGCACGAGACGCAGGCGCTCCTCGCGGGTCGCGATCTCCTGCAGTTGTCGTGTCACGTGCAGCTGATCGAGCCACGTGCCGATCTCTCGCGCCACCACGGCAGTGAGCGAGGCCAGTTCGCCGCTTTCTGTCTTCAGGCCTGTGAAGAACGCACGGCCCACCAGACGCTCCGTGCGGAAGGGAGCGCTGACCAGGCCGTGGCCATGCACGAGTTCAAGGAGACGTGAGTCTGGCAGTCGCGGCGATCGGTCCAGATGACCACCGTGCTCATCGCTGACGATGAGATGCGAGTCTCTGGAGATGTCGCCACTGATCATCAGAATGCTGTTGGCCAGCGATTCGGGCAGCAGACTCGCCAGCGTTTCCGGCGAACGCTCACTGAGGCGCAGCGTGTCACCACTCCAGGTCGCGACATGCACACGCGGT
>CADEEX010000060.1:9960-15302 GCA_902826465.1 uncultured Acidobacteriota bacterium | reverse complement strand
CGAGCCCCCTCGTGAGAAGTCGGGGCCTGTGTCGAAGATTGCCAGCAGCCTGATCTCGCGTCCGGAGGCCTTCAGCTGGCGCGCCATCTCGTACGCGAGGAGTCCACCGAATGAATACCCCGCCAGGCAGAGCGGCCCTTCGGGCTGGAACGCGGTGATCGCGGCCGCGAAGCGGGCCGCCATGGCTTCCATTGAAGGCGCACGAGGCTCTTCGTCGATGACGTCTCTCAACGCATACAGCGGCAGATCGTCCGGGAGTGCACGGCGAATGTCGTCGCTGAGCATTACCTCACCCAGCACGCCCGGCGGAAAGTACACCGGCGCCCTGGTGCCCCCGCGCCTGATCTCGACGATCCTCGAGGACGGCTCGACCGGCGCCTGCCCCAGCGCGGCTGACAAACCGGCGACCGTGGGGTGCGCGAAGATCTCGGAGGCTGCGACGCTGCGACCAAGGGATCGGCTGAGCAGGTCGGCGAGGCGGAGGGCCGACAGCGAGTCGCCACCGACGTCGAAGAAGCCGTCATCGCGATCGACGGACGGCAGATCGAGTGCCTCGCAGAAAGCTGTGGCCACGGTCGCTTCGAGGGGAGTCTGCGGCGCGCCTGTCCCGCGTGTCGCACGCGCCGCATGATCAGCAGGGGCGTTGCCCCGGGTCGCAAGCGCTGCGCGATCGATCTTCCCGTTGGGCGTCAGTGGCAGCGTCTCGGTCGCAACGATGCGCTCGGGCACCATGTAAGAGGGCAACCGCTGCTGAAGATGGCGACGGATGTCGTCCTCCACGGGGATTCGCCCCGGAACGCCGGCGGCGTATGCAACCAGACGGATGTCGCCGTCAGGTGCACGCTCCGAGGTGACCGCACACGTCGTCACCGCGTGGTGAAGACCGAGGACGTGCTCTATTTCCTCGAGTTCGACGCGGTGCCCGCGAATCTTGACCTGGCGATCGAGACGGCCGAGAAACTCGAGCTGTCCGTCGGCCCGCCAGCGCACGAGATCGCCTGTGCGATACAGCCGCTCGCCGGCGGAAAAGGGGTGATCGACAAAGCGATCTGCCGTGAGGGCCAGTTGATTCACATAGCCGAGCGCCAGGCCACTGCCGCCGACGTAGAGCTCTCCGCTCGCTCCCACCGGGAGCAGCGCGCGGCAGCTGTTGAGCACGAAGCACGTGGAGCCGGCGATCGGGCGTCCGATCGGAATCGTCCGGTCACGCTCGATGGCCCCGGCGATGTCAGCGGTGGTCGAGAACGTCGTGTTCTCGGTGGGGCCGTACCCATTCACGAGCCGCCCCGGCGCCGCCGAGGTGAGCACTGCGGACGCGGCGGCAGGATCGACGACGTCGCCGCCAACGATCAGGACGCGCAGCGGAGAGAAGGTCCCGGGTGCCACCGCCGCGATGCGGCGGAAGAGCGCGGCCGTAAGAAACATCACGGTGACGCCGCCGGCGACGAGGGCGGCTTCGAGTCTGGCCGGCGACAGCAGCGTATCGCGATCGAGGAGCACGAGGCGCCCGCCGTTCAAGAGCGCGCCCCAGATCTCGAGTGTGGCGGCATCGAACGCGGGGTTCGAGACGAACGCCACGCCGTCGTCGGCGCCGAACCGTACGAAGTTCGTGTCGCACACGAGGCGTGTGACGGCGCGATGCGGCACCGAGACGCCTTTGGGCTGGCCGGTCGATCCCGACGTGTACATCACGTAGGCCGGGCTGTCTGGTGTGAGTGGTGGACGAGCGGCGGGTGCGATCCGGGCGTCTTCGCCAGGAAAGGGACTCACGACGGAGACGGCCGCGCGAACAACGTCTGGGGCGTCCGCGTCCGCTACCAGTGCGGTGGCGTGCGCATCGCGCATCAGATACGCGAGCCGCTCTGCCGGGTGCGATGGGTCGAGGGGAAGATACACGGCCCCGACTTTGAGGACGCCGAGCGTGGCCGCCACGAGTGCGATCGAGCGCTCCGCGTGCACGGCGACTGTCTGGCCCGGTGTCACGCCGGCCGCCGTCAGTTGCGCCGCGATGCGACCCGCGTGCGCATCGAGCTCACGGTACGTGACGCGTTGCGTGCCAGACACGATGGCGATCGCGTCTGGCGCCGCGGTCACGCGCGCGTCGAACAGATCGTTGACGACGGCGCAGTGGCCGGCGACACGCGCGCCGCTCCACCGCTCGAGTTGCTCTTCGCGGTCAGCCGGCGTCAGAGCCGCGACCTCGGCAACCGTGCTGTCCGGGGCGTCTGCCATGCAGGCGAGCACCGTCGAGTACGCGCCGGCCAGCCGCGCGATCGTGTCGTGCTCGAAGAGATCGGTGCTGTAGCCCACCAGCACCCGGAGCCCCGCCTCGTACGGCCGCGCCGTGAACTCGAGGTCGAAGCGAGTGTGGCCCATCGGACACGCACGGCGTGTGACCGTCAGCCCGTCGAGCGCGGGCGGGTCGTCGGACATCGGCAGAAACTGGAACGCGGCGGGTGTCAGCGGGTTGGGCCCGTGCTGCCGATGCGGGCGCAGGTCGCTGACGAGGGCGTCGAAGGGGTAGTCGCGGTGGTCGTAGGCGTCGAGCGACGTTCGGCGCACGCGGCCTATCACGTCGCGCAACGTCGGAGCGCCCGAGAGATCGGCACGGAGCAGGACTGTGTTCACGAACAGGCCGATGGCCCGCTGCTCCTCAGGCGAGCGGCGATCTGAGGCGAACGTCGCGACAGCGAAATCAGTCTGACCGCTGTAGCGACCGAGCAGCACGGCATAGGCCGTCACGAGCAGCATCTGCAGCGTCACGCCGTGCTCGGCCGCGAGCGTGTAAAGCCGGACGGTCAAGGACGCCGGCACATCGAACTCCAGCTCGGCGCCGGCGTCGCTCCACGCGAGTTGCCGCCTCTTGTCGATCGGCAGTTGCAGTAGGGGCAGGCTGGCCAGCTGCCGGGTCCAGTAGGCGCGGAGCGCCGCCATACGCGCGGCATCCGGAGATGCAGGCCTCACGGCGGGCTCTGCGGAGGGCAACGGCGTTGCTCCGGCGCGGCACGCCGCGTAGAACTCCGCGAGGTCGCGCAGCAGCAGCTGCTGTGACGTCGCGTCCGACACAATGTGGTGCACGGTGATCTGCAAGACGTGATGCGCGTCGGCCAGCCGGAGCAGTGTGGCCCTGATCAGGCAGTCGCCTCCGAGCTCGAAGGGCCGCGTGGTGTCGTCGGTCACGTAGCGGGCGACGCTCGCGTCTCGTTCTTCCGCGCTGAGGCCGCCCAGATCGTGAAGGGTCAGCCTCACCGGTGCGGCGCCCGCGGCCAGGACACGCGGCTCTCCAGAGACGCTGTCGAAGCGCATCGAGAGCGCCGGGTGGCGAGCGACGCCGGCCTCGAGTGCCTGCCGCAAAGCCTCGACGTCGAGGGGCCCATGCAGATCCCACGCGTTCGAGAGCAGGTAGGCCGATCGCCGTCCCATCGCCTGTTCCAGAAACCACACGCCGCGCTCCGCGGGTGAGAGCGTCCCGGAGGCGGCTGTTGGTGCGGACGAGGGCGACCTCTGGCGGGCGTTGCTCGTAGGGTGCGCAGCGAGGGCCGCGGCCAGCGCGCGAGGCGTCGGATGGTCGAACAATGCGCTCACGGGCACCGACAGATCGGTGCGTTCCTCGATCCGCGCGGCGGCCTGCATCGCCGAGAGAGAATGACCGCCCCTGTCGAAGAAATGATCATCCAGGCCAACGGCCTCAATCCCGAGCGCCTCGGCGAAGCTTGCGCGCACCAGTTCACTGAGCGATGCCTGGCCGGGGCCATCGCCGTCGCGTACATCATTCGGAACGGACGCGGGCATCACTGGGGGATCAGTGCCCGCTGCCGCAGGGCCAGCTCGAAGGTTGGCGCGGGTTCCCAGTGATAGCGTCCGCGGTGGCGGCTGCCGTCACCCACCACCGTCCAGCTGAATCCGCCAGTCAGTTCTTCGACGAGCAGCGCTGTGACGCGGACGACCATCTGTCCGGCAATGCAGCGATGCGCGCCGATCCCGAACGGTGCGTACACATCCGCCGGGTACGAGCGTCCAGCAAACCGACACGGTGAGAATGTTTCAGGCTCGGCGAACGCCTCCGCGTTCTGATGGCTCTCTCGCAAAAGGATACGGAGTGAGCTGCCCTTCGGGATGGCAAACCCATCGAACACAATGTCGGCGGTGACGGCGCGGTTCAGGCCCTCTGCCTGATCGAGTCGCAGCGTCTCGAGGACGACCTGCTCCGCCAGACCCTCGACGCCTGGTTCGCGCTGGAGGTCAGCCACGACCGCGGGCGCGTCCGACAGGTACTTGAGCACCCATCGCATCAGGCTGCGCACGTCGTAGCGCCCCATCTCGATCATGTAAATCAGGTTGCCGACCAGCGTCTCATCCACCGAAGAGGCATCGTGAGCGACCAGACGCTCCAGCACTCCGTCGCCGTCGGGTGTCAGGCGCTCCGCGCGCAGGTCGGCCACCATTTCCCAGACGAGCGCGCGCAGCGTGTCGAAACCGTGGCGCTGCTCAGGTCCGATGGGGTAGACGAACTCGGTGGGGCCCATGCGCCAGTACGCGGCTTCGATCCGCGTCAGCGTGGGATGGCCGGTCTTCAGACCGAAGAACAGTGTCAGGAGCGCACGCGTCGCAATCCGGTCGAGCGTTGGCGTCAGCGCCGGTGTGGTCAGCGGCCGGCCGGATGCGGTCGCCGTGGCGAGCCCGTTCAGCTCAGCGCGAATGGTCGCGCGCAGCTCCGGCTGCCACGACCGTGTCAGGTCGGCTCGCAGCGCGTTGAGGAAGAGCGCGCGGTACCGCGCATGCGGTTCGCGCGCCATGCTGCGCAGGAACCCGTGCGGCACAAACGAGGCAATGTCGATCGTCAGCGGCAGCAGCGCATGCGCGTGGGCCGCAAACAACCGCCGCGCCCGCTCGAAGCCAACGATGCACGTTGTCAGGTTCTCGCTCCAGAGCACCTTGAAGATGGGACCGTGGCGCTGGAGCTTTCGTGCGTAGAACTGGTCGTCGCCGAACTTCGCGAGAGCGCCGGGACCGAGGCTGCCAGGAGGCAGACGCGGACGGAGGCGCAGCGATCCGAGGACACTGAGGCGAACCAGCTCGCTCACGCGCGCCAGCACCCGCCAGGCTTGCCGTCCGCGCTCGATCCCCGGTGCCATCGCTGAGGTCGATCATAGACGCCGGAGCGCCCTGATGCTGCGCGCGGTTTCATGCTTCGAGCGCGGGGAGCTCTTTGCGCGCCATGTTGCGCGCCCTCGCCTGGAATTGCGCGTCGGGGTGAGGTCGCTTGTGGGTTAGGCAGGCACGTAAACCAACCGGATCACATCCTCGCCAATCCGATCACTCGCCACAAGACGGAGCGGCGG
>CADEEX010000060.1:0-9860 GCA_902826465.1 uncultured Acidobacteriota bacterium | reverse complement strand
CCAACCGGATCACATCCTCGCCAATCCGATCACTCGCCACAAGACGGAGCGGCGGCCGCGGCCCGGCGAAATACGGCGTGCCGTGACCGAGTACCACTGGGTGCAGGTAGATTCGATACTCATCGATCAGGCCGAGTGCCGTCAGGCTCTTCGCCAGGTTCGGGCCAGCCACCTCGATATCTCCCTCGCGCTCAGCCTTCAGCACGCGGATCGCGCCCTCGAGATCACTTCCAACAAGCGTGGCGTTGGGGCCGACCGATGGCAACGAGCGCGAGACGACCCATTTCGGCTGCTTCCGCCACGCCGCCGCGAACGCGTGCTCCGCTGCGCCCCATTCAGGATGCTCGTCGTCCCAGTAGCGCATCACCTCATACATGCGACGACCGTAGACACTGCCCGCCTGCCCCTGAGCCTCCTCGATGAAGTGGCGGAAGAGCGTGGGGCTGGGCGCAAACTCCGTATGGTCGACGTAGCCGTCGAGCGACTGATTCATTCCGAACACGAGCCTGGCCATGACCTCACCGAAGCGCAGCGCACAGGGTGTCGAGCTCCGTCACCTGCCCGCGCTGCATGCGCAGAGGCACGGATTGGTTCGCCGGATCATCCGTCGAGCTGATCGCCGACTGGCCACGCCGCCAGAAGAAGTCGGCCTGAGGTCGCGCTCGAGAGCCATCGCGACGACCATGCGGCTGCCGTGTCCGGTAGTGAGCCGGCCCACCCACTCATCGAGGAGCGGCGGCTGCGCTTGTACCCAGGGGAAGAACAGCGTGTCGGTGACGCGGTTCAACAGATTGGGGAGGATGTAGGCCGCGACGAGGAGCAACGCGATGATCCCGACAATATTTCGCCTGGAAGAGTGACGAGGCGCGGTGTCCATCGCGCACCAAGCATCGCGTTGGAACGGCCGCCACGTCAACGACGCAGCGTCGCTCACGATCGGCGAAAGCGCCGAACACCCACGAGTAACCCGGCTCCAATCAGCAGCAGGGACGCCGGTTCAGGTACCGTCTCCGCTGTCACCATGACGTCGTCGAGACGAATACCCGCGTAGTCGTTCTCGATCGCATCGCCTGTGTCGAAGTTGAAGGCGAGATAGATCGACTGGCCGCTGAACGCGGAGAGGTCGAAGCTATGCAGGTTATAGGTCGTGCCTTCGATGATGGTGTTGGTGGCGGTGCTACCGAGCAGCGTCGCGCCGGCAAGCGTCTGTGCGGTGTTGACCATCGCGCGCAGGTTGTCGTAGTCGTCGAAGTGCTCCGTGCGAACGATGCTCCGGAACGAGACGGTGATCTGCGAACTGCTCGGCAGGAGAACCGCCGGGCTGTACGCTGTACCAGCATTCGCGGTTGGCGAGCCCGGTCCACCGGTCATGAAATTGCCGTTGAGGATCGCGCTCGGCGACGTTTCACCCGTGACGTAGCCGAGGGTCGTGGCACCGCTGAACGGCACGTTGCCGGTCAAGTGCCACAGGCCATTCGTGCCGTTGTCGAGAACGAAGCCGTCGAGGCCGCTTTCGAAATCGTTGAAGTAGATGGTCGCGGCCGCCGCGCTGGTGGGGGCATGGCACGCTGCCGCTGCGAGCAGACTCAACAGTGCGGTCCGGATCACTCTGCGCATAACTCCTCCGGTGAGAGTAACGGCTAGCGCATCGTGACCGAACGGATGCGCCATTCGTTGCCAATCTTCTCCAGGCCGAACATCCATTCCCTGGCCTCGTCTCGAGGGTTCTTGTTGCCGACCTTCGGGACATAGCGAGAGCTGCCGCCGCAACTAGCCTTCGCGGAAGCTCTCGAGCCTCGAGGTCCTCACCGACTCGTGATCGGCGGCTGAGATGCGTAGTAAGGGCGCGTGGCCCGCGCCGCATAGGCTGAAAAAGCACCCTGAGTGTTTTCCAGAATGGCCGGCTCCTGACCCCCTTGGCATCGACAACGATAGACGTGCAGGTCGGCAATGGCGCCGCGGCGGTCCCAGAACCGGCGTCGATGCTACTGCTCGGAAGCGGTCTGGTCGGAGTCGCCGCTCGCCGCCGGAATCGCCGCAAAAGCTAGTCGACCTTGAAGAGTCTGGAGAGACGCGTTTCTCTCCGGACTCTTCTTCAGCATCGGCCCTCCGTCATCCGCAGGGACGCTCCAGGAGCCCGGTCAAGCGTCATCTCACAGCAGCCGGCCACGAGTCTTCCCGCAATCTACATTCCCATCCCGACCCAGGTGGGATCAGGTCGATGAGCTTCCACTGGACTACATCCGAGGCTGTGTCTCAGAGGTCTGAGCGGCTCGACAAGGCCCTCGTGGTTAGGTGTCGACCGAGGTAGTGTCGTCAAACTCGAAGCGGTAGATATCGTCGATTTTTGCATCCGGCGGCATCAGCGCGACATCTTTTATGTAACCGGAATTCAGGTCGTAGACCCAGCCGTGCAGGCTGGGCCCGCCTTCGTTGCGCCACGAACGCTGGATGATCGACGTCTGCGCGAGGTTCTGGACCTGTTCGGCAACGTTGATCTCCACCAGCCGATCCCATCGCGCGTCGAGATCGGCAATCGATTCGAGCTCGCGCTGATAGAGGCGGTAGACATCCTTGATGTGCCGCAGCCACTTGTTGATCAATCCGAGGTCGCGGTTGCCCATGGCGTGGCGCACGCCGCCGCAGCGATAGTGCCCGCAGACAATCACGTGCTTGACCTTGAGCACCTCGACTGCGTACTGCAGCACGCTGAGCATGTTGAAGTCGGTATGCACCACCATGTTGGCGATATTGCGATGCACGAACAGCTCACCCGGTTCGGTGCCGGTGATTTCCTCGGCGGGAACCCGCGAGTCGGAACAGCCGATCCACATGAATGCCGGGGCCTGTTGTTGCGCCTGTCTCGCGAAGAAATCGTGGCGAATCTTGAGTCGCTCCTGTACCCATGCCTCATTGGCCAGGAGAAGCTTCTTGTACGGATCCATAGTGTTCTCGCGGCTACAGCTTGTAGCTTTCCCAGTTCTTCAACTCGATCTGAATGTCCTTGTGCGCAGCCAGTTCGTGGAAATCGACCACCGCCTCCATGATGTCGTGATCGATGAACAATGCCCGCGTGCCGTCGATGAGCACATGCGAGCCGTCCGGGATCCGGCGCAGCTTGTCGCGGAATTCGTTCTTGTTGACGAAGCTGGCGTCTTTGTTGAACCGGATGAGGTGATTGCTGCCCTGGCTGACCACCGTGATCGCTTCATGGTGATTGGTCCGGATGACGAAGAATGCGCCACAGACGATGCCGACGAGCACGCCGGTGAGGAGATCGCTGAACACCACCGCGACGACCGTAACGATGAAGGGCACGAACTGATCCCAGCCCAGCGCGTACATGTCTCTGTAGAGCGACAGCTTGGTGAGTTTGAAACCGACCACGATGAGCACTGCCGCGAGACTGGCGAGCGGGGTGAGCGTGAGCCAGCCCGGAATCACGATGACGGCGGCGAGCAGCAGCGCGCCATGAACGAACGCGCTCATCCAGGTACGCCCACCGGCATAGACGTTGGCCGAGGTCCGCACAGCCACCGTCGTAATAGGCAGCCCGCCGATCAGTCCTGACACCAGGTTGCCGATACCCTGCGCGCGGAGTTCCTGGTTCGGGGGAGAGATGCGTTTGAAGGGATCGAGTCGGTCGGCGGCCTCGAGTGAGAGCAACGATTCGAGGCTGGCGACGGCAGCAATCGTGCCGGCAACGATCCACACCCGTGTGTTGTCAATCTCGGAGAAGTCGGGTCGGGTGAACTGCCGGAAGAACTCGCCCACAGTGGCGGCCACAGGGAGATTCACCAGGTGCTCCGGTTCCACCAACTGCAACCACGGCGCCACGGCGCCAAACGCCTGGTTCAACACAATGCCGAGTGCCACCACGACCAACGGGCCGGGCACCAGTTGAAGGATTCGCGATCGGCGGCTGTTCTTGTCCCAGGCGACGAGCAGGGCGAGACTGACGGCCGCGATGATGGCGGCACCGGCGGAGATGCTCATGACGGCACTGGCGATGTCGCTCAGTGTCGAGTTCCCGTCGACTTCGAGAAAACTGAAATCGCCGACATAGTCCGTATCCCGGCCGAGCGCGTGTGGAATCTGTTTGAGGATGATCACCACGCCGATTGCGGCGAGCATGCCCTTGATCACCGAGTTGGGCACATAGTTGGCAAGCACACCAAACTTCACCGTGCCCAGCACGAACTGGATGATGCCCGCAAGCATGACGGCCAGCAGAAAACTCTGGTATCCGATGTCCTGAATCGCGATAGCGACGATGGCCGCCAGGCCTGCAGCCGGTCCGCTGATGCTCACTTGCGATCCGGAGAACAGGCTGACGACGATACCGCCGACGATCCCCGAGATGATGCCGGCAAACAGCGGTGCGCCAGACGCCAGCGCAATCCCGAGGCACAGCGGCAGGGCGACAAGGAACACCACCATGCCGGCGGGACCGTCACGTTTGAGCAGGTTGGGGAGCGTTGCGCTGAGAGAGGCGTCGCGATGATGTGCCGAGGACATGATGAATGTGCAACGCGCGCGATGAAGGCCGCTGGGGTGGGATCGCGCCTTGCGTATTGTTCCGCCTAGCGAACAGGGATGCTGTCCACTATTGCACCGCCAGGCGCGGGGGGCAGTCGTCGTTCAGCGAGCGCGCATCTCGGCCCGTGTTTCCTTTAGCGCATCGTGACGGAACGGATGCGCCATTCGGCGCCAATCTTCTCCAGGCCGAACGTCCATTCCCGCGCCTCGTCCCGAGGGTTCTTGTTGCCAACCTTCGGGACGTAGCGCGAGTTGCCGCCGCAGCTCGCATCCGCGTGCGTGTCCGTCACCGCCACCTGACAATTCACGAACGAGACTTCCTGCTCCTGCAGTCGCTCGAAGGCTCGGCCGAGCGCTTTGGCGTCGACCGACGGCCACACCGCCGCAGCCGCCCGGGCGTCGAGCGTATTGAAGGCGACTCGATAGCGGTCGAGCACTGTACGCACAGCGTGCTCCTCGATGGCCGCCGCGTTGACGACGGGCCGTGCGATCGCCGCGCCTGATGGCACCGCCGAGGCTCGCACAGCGGCAGGTGGCACTGCCGCGGATGGCACCGCGGGAGATGGCACCGCCGCCGATGGGCGAAGTATGCGAGGTGTCGACTCCAGTGCCGGCGGCGCTTCTGGCGATGGCGTCGATACTTCGGCGGGCGGAGGCGGGATGAACGGAGCGGTGGCCGGCTGGGGTGGCACCGCGGGTCGGTCAACCCGTTCGGGACGTGCCGCCACTGCCGGCGCTGCTGGCACGTTGGGTGTCGGTGAAACGGCCGGCCGCGCCGCGTTCACCGGCGTCGGGGCCGGACTGCGTCGCGCGTCGGAGGGCACGGACAGGCGCGGCACGTTGCGCACTGTCGATGCTGGTGCTTCCGTGCGGGTAACAGGCGGTGTCGTGGCGCCAGCCGTGCCAACGGCGCGTGTCGGATTCAGCGCGCGATCCGCTGTGGCTGGCACGGGGGCCGTGGACGCCTCGGCCGCTGCTGACGTCGCGACGGACGACGGCGCCGATGACGTGCGCTGCCATCGAGGCAGCGCGAGCGCGATGGCCGCCAGCACTGCCGCCGCGATCGCGAGAAGGCCGAGTGCACGCGCGTGCTGGTGTTTGACAACGACCGTTTCACGAGCGGCCATTTCGGAGACCGCGGGCGAGGGCTGATTCGTCGCCAGGTTCTCGGCGGGCTGCGCCGAATTCGCCCCGCCACGTTCCGGACGTGCTCGGGCTTCGCCCCCGTCCACATTGACGGCCAACTCCAGGTCGCTGACCTCACCCACGAGGTGCGGTGGCTCGTCCGGCGCCATCGTGTCCAGCGGCTGATCAGCCGCACTGGAAATGTCGCTCAGTCGTGCCAGGGCGTCGTAGGCGAGGCGCGGCGTCATCGTCCGCGTCCGCCGGTCGGCCGCTTCGCCAAGGATCGCCTGCAGCGCGGCATCAATCAGGCGCGGCACGCCGCCGGTGTGCGCATGCACGATGCGGCAGACTTCGGGTGGAAACAACTGCGGCTCGCGCGCCAACGTGTGAAAGAGGCGGTGAGCAATGTAGCCCGCGGTCTCGAAAGAGTCGAGCTTACGCAGATTCCAGTGGCCGTGTATCCGTGCGCCGCCCACGCTGAGCGGCGGGGTTGCCAGCAGGCATTCACTGCCAGGCGCACCGACCAGTAACACATGCAGCAACGGCCCGTCGGTGTCTTCGAGGGCAGCGAGGCGACGTACCCCTTCGAGCGCCCCGGCCGTGAGCTGCTCCACATCCTCGACCGCGAAGAGCGTCAGATGTCCGCTGCGCGGTTGCGCGGGGAGCCAATCCGACAGCGCCTGCAGCGTCGGTGGCGACAGATCAGACACCGTGACGACTGATGCAGGTTGTGCCAGCACCTGAAGTGCCGTCACGATCGCCGTGTTCCGGCCCACTCCAGGCTCGCCGGTGAGCATCGCGATGCCGCCTGTGTCGGCAAAGAAGGACAGCAGGAACGAGACCGCGGCTTCATGCGGCCCGTTGAGATACACCGACGCCGGATGCCCCGTCGAAAGACGCGGCATGCTGCGGATGTCGAAGGGGCGCTCGTCCATGGTGCTCCTACTGTCCCATCGTGCGATCGAACGTCACCGTCGGTGTCCAGCCGCCGTTGATCCCGGCCGTCGTCAACGGTCGCAGCACGTTCGCGCTCAGAATCCACGTGGAGCCGATGTTCCATTTGACGCCGACGACCCCGGCCGCGCGGGTCGTGGCGGCGTCGGTGGTGCTGAGGCGCAAGGTGTCCACATTCGCCAGTGTCGGATGGGGCGTAAAGACCTCGGCGAGTCGGCCGATCGAGGCCAGCCTGCGGCCGGCAACCTCCACCACGATCGTGACGCGCGGGTCGGCGACCAGAGTGGTCGCGGCGCGGAAGTCCACCTCGTCGGAGCGACCTCCGAAGACGTAGCCAACATTGCCGTGCATTCCAGCGCGGCCGCGCTCGAACGAGCCGATCGCCCGGGCCGCCACCGTCGCGTTCCCCGTACCGAGCAGGTTCTCTTTATCTCCCGTCGGTAACCGTGCTTCGGCGCCAAGAGCGATGCCGCTTCCGCCATAACGGAGCAGGTTGTACTTGCTGCGTAGCACCGCATCGCCGACGCCGAACGCCGTTCCCGCGGCCGTGGCCTGCACCGTCGTCGTCCCTCGGTAGGTATCGAGACGCTGGCCACTGAGGGTCAGGCGAATCAGCGGCACCGCAGCGCCGACATCAAGACGGTCCGTGATGCCGATGTTGGTCTGTAGCGTGACCGTGTCGGTGGCGAGCTTCAGCGTCAGCGTCTCCTTGTCGAAGGGCTGCGCATCGGTTCGCAACCGTGCCGCCGACGACACCAGCGTGCCATCGCGCAGATTGCGACCATCAATGGTGCGAAATTCGTAGTGCTGGACGCCAACGGCGACATTGACCTGACCGCGTCCGGCCGTCAGGGAACGTTCCGTAAAAAATGGCCCGAAGCTGTCGCTCGAGCGGACCAGCACGCCGAGCGCCGGCTCGAGACGATAGGTGAAGCCGCCCCCCGACGACGCATTGGGCAGCGTGCCGAGTTCGGTCTGCAGAAACGCGGCAATCGCATCGCGCGTCGCCACGGCGGCCGTTTCGTCGCGCGTGAAATCGCCCGTCGGCACCGACCTGTTGATCAGCAGGAACGACATCACCTCGTTCATGGTCTGCGCCTCGGCAGCGCGCCATGAGCCGCACACCAATAGCCACGACACCACAAGCGGACACGCGAATCGGCGAAGAGGAGACATGGCTCAGGGCTGCTGGGTGATGGTGACGGTTTGTCCGTTCACCGTGATGGTGCCCTGCCGATTCAGGACACCGCCGGTGTATTCCTCGACTGAATAGGTGATCGTTGCAGGTCCGTTGCCCGGCGTGCCTACAGTGACCGTGATCCACGACGGGCTGGCGATTGCCGAACACGTGCAGCCGGTGCCTGTCGTGACGGCGATTTGCTGCCCCGAGGCGCTGCTGTTCGGGAGCAGTACCGTCGGAGGATTGACCGCGTATGTGCAGCCCGACGCCTGATCCACCGTGAACGCCGTGCCCGCCACGGTAATCACGCCTGATCGGGCCGGCTCCGTATTCGCCAACACGCTGTAGGTCACCGTGCCGTTGGCCGTACCTGATGCCCCTCCCGTGACGGTGATCCATGGAGCGCTCGGGCTGGCGATCGCCGTCCATGCGCAGCCGCCGGCGGCAGTGACGGCCACGGTGCTCCCCGTCGCGCCTCCGGCAGCCACCATGGCACCGGTTGGATTGAGGCCGTACGTGCAAGGGGCTGGTGCCGCACTCTGAGTGAGCGAGTACGTCTGGCCAGCGATCGCGACTGTGCCGGTTCTCTCCGTGCTGCCGTTGGCCGCAACCGAGAGCACGACGTTGCCGTTGCCCGCACCGCTTGCTCCGGCCGTTACCGTCATCCAGGCGTCATTGGCTATCGCTGTCCAGCTGCAGTGTCCGGCCGCGGTGACGTTGATATTCAACCCGGTCGCGCCGGCGGCGTTGACGCCAGTCGTGCTCGCTGGATTGATCGCGAAGCCACACGGAGCCGCTGCCTGCGTCACGGTGTGCGTTCGCCCGGCAATCGTCGCCGAGCCGGTGCGCTGCGCCGCCGGGTTCGCCGCAACCGACAGCGTCACGTTTCCATTGCCGTTGCCACTGGTGCCGGTGCTCACCGTGATCCACGGGTTGTTGCTCGTGGTGGTCCAGCTGCAATGGGCCGGGCCCGTCACGGTCACGGCAATGTTTGCCGCACCAGCGGCATCGACGCCTGTGCTGCTGGCAGGTGCGATATCGAACGGACATCCGGCAGCGGCCTGGATGACCGTGTGCGATTGACCGCCAAGCGTCACCGTACCGGTTCTCTGAGCACCGGTATTCGCCTGGACAGTGAGCGACACCGCGCCAGGGCCGGTGCCCGTGGCGCCTGAGGAAACGGCGATCCACGGGGCGTTACTCACCGCCGTCCACACACACGTCGGGGTTGTGTCGACGGCAACAGCCACGGCCGGCCCACCGCTCGCCGCAACGTTCTGGCTGAGCGCACTGAGTGCGTAGACACATGGCGCCGCGGCCGCCTGCGCAATCGTCACGGTGCGGCCGGCAATAGTGAGCGTCCCGCTGCGCGCGCCGCCGGTGTTCGCGGCGACGGTATACGTGACGTCGCGGTCGCCTGACCCGGATGCCGATGATGCACCGATCGCAAGCCAGGGGACGTTGCTGGTTGCCGTCCATGCGCACGCCGCTGATGTGGTGATCGTGGCCGTGCCACTTCCTCCAGCAGCACCAACCGACTGCGTGAGCGGCGTCACATCGAACTGGCAGGCGGCCGCTTCCTGCGTGATGACGCTGATGCTGGCGCCGATCTGCACGTTGGCGCGTCGAGCTGTCAGTTGCACACTGGGCGCGATCGCGATGCTGACCTGAGCCGGACCCTGACCGGACGAAGGCGCCACGGTCAACCATCCGGCATCGGGCGCGACAGTCCAGGCGCACTCTGGCTGTGCCGTAACCGTCAGTGCGACCTCGCCACCCTGCGCGCCGACAGCGGCGGTGCCGGGCGTGACGCTAATCGCACACTTGTTCGTCGTCGGATTGGGTGAGGTGAGCGTGCTGCTTGAACACGCGCTGGCCAGCGTCAGGCACACCCACAGCAGGAAAAATCGACACAGCGGGTCGATCGAGCGAATCGAAACCTGACAATGTTGGGGCATCGGCGCGGTGAACGTGCTGCGATGCAGGTTCCGATCCAGTGATGAGTCTTCTCATGAGGCGGCATGCGCCAGCTCGGCGGCGACACCGAGACGTGAATCAAGAC
>CADEEX010000059.1 GCA_902826465.1 uncultured Acidobacteriota bacterium | reverse complement strand
CCCGCCCTGCGCTTCCTTGCGGCCGGACGAGACCTGCTCTTCCCCGCCCCCGGTGCCCCTTACTTGCATGTCTACGCGCGCGGAGACGGGTGGCGCGGTGCGGTCAATCCGCTGGCGAGCCTTCGGATTCTCGACGATGCGCGATATCGGCTCGGGCGGCACAATCCGATGGAGGGCGGGCCCAAGGGGCTGGCCATCGATCGCACCGGCACGGTGCTGGCGCTCACCTCGGAGTACCAACCGCTCGAGTTCTTCTCGGTCGAGGCGATGCGCACGGAGGCCGAACAGCCGCGCGACGAAAGCGCCATGGCGTACGCCTTCGAGTTGGCGATGATGGAAGAGGACCGGCGCGTCAGGACCCGGAACCAGGAGCTCAAGGCGTCTGTTGAGTACATGCTGAACAGCCAGTCGTGGAAGCTGACGGCGCCGTTGCGCAGGCTGCACGAAGCGTTGTCGTCGCGGTAGGTCGCGATCACGGCAACCACGATCGTGGCCTCCTTCGCTCGCGCGAGTTCGATGGCGTACTATGGGCGGCGAGCCGGGGTGGCGAAACTGGCAGACGCACAGGACTTAAAATCCTGGGTTCCGTAAGGAGCGTGCGGGTTCGATTCCCGCCCCCGGCATTCCTCGTCTTGGCTGACGCGGGTGGACAGTAGAATGTGCCGGCATGCCCAGGTTCGAAACGTGGATAGCGGGAAAAAGGACGCGCGATATCGACGCGACGAACCAGGCCAATCATGCGGCTGGCCTCGCCCTTTACTACGCTCGCAATGAAGCGGAATTCGACCTCGAGACAGAGATTGAGGTGCAGGCAGTAGGTGATGAACACAACGGTCTGGTCGAGGTCTCGAGGCCGGATGTATTCACGGTCAAAGACATTCTCGAATGGATCAGGCTCGGGGCTGGACGACCCGCGCTGGACAACGAACCTGCGGGCTTCTACGACGCGCTCGAAGAGCTGGCTGAAGAGATGTTGCCTCCAGAAGACTGACCGGTGACGGCGGCGGTTAGCCCTTTGGCACGCCGCGAATCACCTTCACGAGCATGAGCACGACGAACACAGCCATGACCGCCAGAACCAACCGCGTGATAGACATGAGAAGAATCCTACCGGCAAGCCACCGTCTCGTTCGTCAGAATTCCAGCGGCGCATCCGCACCGCAGCCAGCGTGTTCGTTGCGGCATGCGGCAGAGAGCAAAACGGCCGGGAGGAGTTACAGGGAGGGGCGACCCAATCGACGGTCGCGGAGCAGTCGGTTCGCAGCGCGCCAGTCGACCACGATCACCACGGCCAGACCAATCACCGCCACCACCCGCAACACGATGATGCGCATCGACACTGGCAGCGTCAGCTCGAGCGCCACCATCAACAAGCCGAGCGCAATCATGTGACGGGCGACCAGCGCATTGGCGTCGTACCAGACCGATGCGTCGGCCAGCGTGGCCGCCACACGGAAGCCGTACACGGGATTCCGCGGAATCCAGCGGAACAGCAGCGGAATCGACAACAGGACGATGATCGGTCCGATCGCTTCCATACAGGCGAAGTGTAACTCACCCCAGACCTCCGAGGCCCCGAGTACCGAGCCCGCCCCCGGCAACCTCAACCCTCGAACCTCGACTGATTGCCGTCCTACTGGTCACACCACACCTGCACGTCGTCCATCCCAGCCCGCTTCACCACGAGTTCGCCGACGGCACCCATCGGCGGGGGCGACAGGTGTGCGTCGCACGAAAGTGTGGAGACGGTGTAGCTGGTGGATCCGTCGGCAAACGTCCACGTGCGGGCGCCACACAGGTCGTCGTGCAACATGTCGGTGGCTGTTGGCAGCGTCAGCGTCGGCGCGTCAGACAGACGTCCGGATCGCCAGAGGCTCAGTGCTGCACCGCCGGCGCCATCGGCTGACACGTGCAGTAACTGGCCCACCGCACGGCACGCGAGCAGCACCTTGCCCTTCGGCGGTGGCTGCGAGGCAGCCGCGCTGTTGAGGCTGACGATGCGAAGGTCGGCCTGCCCGCACGGCGGCGTGGCGCATCGCCCCGCGATCCAGACTTCGCCGAGCCCGATCATGATGCCGCGCTCGTTGACGAAGAGTTCGTCGAATAACTGCTTGCCAATGGCTCGTCGCACGGCCACCGTGAAAATGGTGTCGTAGCGCGCCTCGCACTCCGCGGCGTTCGCCACCGCCCCATCCGGATGTTGCAGGGGATAGGCCACGAGCGCGCAGGCGGCGTCGCGCTCGCTTCGACCAACATGTCCACGCAGGAGCCGGAAGAATCCTTCCGCCCCTGCCGCGCTGACGCCGGCCACTCGCTCGAAGCGAGCCGCCGCTGGCGATTCCTGCATGGCGGAAATGGTGACCGCCAGCACGGCGACAAGTGCCGCCGTGGTCAGCGAAATGTAGCGTGGTGACGAATATTCTGGCTTCACGAGGCCGATGATAGCGCACGTGCTTCGGCGGTCGTCGAGAGCGTGAGATGATGCGATTTCCGTGATCCTTGTCCGTCTGAGGGGTGGCCTCGGTAACCAGTTCTTCCAGTACGCGACCGCTCGCGCTCTGGCGCTCCGCCGGTCTACGGCGGTTCGGCTCGACTGCTCCTATTACGAGATCAAGAAGAAGCGGCACTACGAGCTCGATCAGTTTCATGTCGAGGCGTCGGTCTGCTCGCCGCTCGAGTTGACACTCAGGCGGGTGGCCGGCAGGATCTCTCCCAGACTGAGTGCCACCGTGTGGCGCGAACGCGGACAGGGCTTCGCGCCTGAACTGCTGACACTGTCGAAGCCGCTAACGCTCGAAGGCTACTTCCAGACCGAACGCTATTTCGCCGATCAGCGCGAGACCCTCGTGCGCGACCTGTCGCCGCGCTACCCGCTGTCGGCTGGGCACGAGGCGCTCGCCCGGGAACTGGCGGGTGAGTCATCTGTCTGCGTGCATGTGAGGCGAGGAGACTACGCATCGTCGGCGTCGAACAGGGCGCAGTTCGGCGCCCTGACGCCCGCCTTTTACGCGACGGCCGCGCAGCGTCTCCGCGACGAGGTGTCGCGCCCGCGTTTCTTCGTGTTCTCAGACGACGAGGTGTGGACGTCGAGACATGTGTTACCGGCGCTTGGTGGCTCGGCGCAGATTGCGGCACCTGGTGCCTCGCATCTGGATCATCTGGCGCTCATGCGGCGCTGCCGCCACTTCCTCCTCGGCAACAGCACGTTCAGCTGGTGGGCCGCCTGGCTCGCCGAAACGCCCGCCTCCCGCATCGTCGCGCCGTGGCCATGGTGGAAGCGCGAGGAACAGGCCCCCGCCGACATCGTGCCGGAGCGGTGGATACGGGTCGGGAGTCAGTTCGAGTAGCCAGGTTGAAGCGAATCCAGGCGCTTCGATGAGGCGTCTGGCTATTTCGACGTCACGGTGTAGCGGACCAGCACGTTCTCGACGAACTCGGCACTGATCTTCTGCGCCTCGAGGTCGAACACGAGCGTGGTCGTGACAATGCCGCCAGCACGGCGCTCAGACGCATCGAATGGCCGGCCGAACGCGCGCTCGGCGTCGGCGCGCGACATCCCCTTGCGCAGCAGGTTGAGATCGGGCGCGCTCCCAAACGCGGGCGAGAAGCCGCCGGGCTGATTCGCCGTCTGATTACCCGACTGGTTCTTGAAGTCGACGTATTCGACCAGCGCCGAGACGACATCTTCCGGCCGCAGACTCTGGGGCACGCGCGACTTGTAGCGCAGGTTGAAGCGCGAGCCGCCGCGCAGTCGCTGTTCGGCGATGCGCTGCCGCTTCTGTTCTTCGATGCGATCGATCTGCGCCTGGAGCCGCCGATTCTCGCGCTCGCGCCGATCGCGCGCTTCGTCAAGATCGCGCTGCAGTGAGCGCCGACGGTCGCGGTCGGTTTCGTCGCGCACCTGCTTCTCGAGCGTCTTCTCGAGCTCGCTCTTGTCCACCAGCTTGATGCCAGACGAGGTGCTGGTGTCGTCGCCGAAGGTACCAAAGCCGCCGCCACCAATGTGAAACTCGATGAGGTCGCCCTTGAGTTTGATGAGGGTGACCGTAGACGACTCGCCGGCCGCGATCGCGGTGCCGTAGCGGCGCAGGTCGTTGCGGTACTCCGACATGTTGATGCCGGTGGCCGGTTCGAGGCGAATATCGACGCCGTCGGCGCTGCCCGGCATGTCCATGCGCAAGGTGATGCGCTTGCCCTCGAAATAGCTCTTGAGCGAGGCCTCAATCTGCGCGGGGCTTTGCGCCGCGACGGGAGACGGCAATGCGGCCAGCGACACGCAGGCCAGCGCCGCCGCGACGGACATCCTGAAAGCAGCAGAAACAGTAGACATGGATCGCCTCACCGGATGCACCATCCTATCCAACTCGACGGTACCGGGCGCTGCCAAAATCAGGCGGCCACCCGGTCGTCGGTTCGCGGCACCACGGTCGCCGGCAACTGCACCACGAACCTGGCGCCGCCTGCTGCAGGACTCTCGGCCGCGACCGAGCCGCCCATCAGCGTGCAGAATCTGGCGACGAGCGCCAGCCCCAGACCTGTGCCGCCATACTTGCGCGACGTCGACGCGTCGGCCTGGGCGAACGGCTGAAACAGCCTGGCCTTGTGCGCGTCGCTGAGGCCGATTCCGGAATCGGTCACCGCGAACTGCACCATCCCGTCGTCGGCGTCGGAGGTCCGCGAGACGGCCAGCGACACGGTGCCGTTTGACGTGAACTTGGCGGCGTTGCTCAGCAGGTTGAACAGAATCTGGCGGACCTTGGTGACGTCGGCGACCATTGTGCCGACTGACGCGTCGGTCGTGACGCGAAGCGTGTTGCCGTTCTTCCGCACCACGGCGTCCATGGTGCTCGTCAATTCCTCGATCACCGTGCCGACATCGAATCTCGACAGTTCGAGCTCCATCTTGCCGGCTTCGATCTTGGACAGGTCCAGAATGCCGTTGATCAGGCCGAGCAGGTGGCGGCTCGCCGCCTGCACTTTGGCCAGGTCGTCGGCGTCCTCCTGCCGTTTGTCGGCCACCGCTCCCTCTTGCAGCATCTCGCTGTACAGCGTGAGCGCGTTCAGGGGTGTGCGCAACTCGTGGCTCATCGTCGCGACGAACTCGCTCTTGGCTCTGGTGGCGGCTTCGGCCGCTTGCTGTGTCAGGCGCAGTCGTGCGACGAGCTCACTCTGTTCGATGGCGAGCCGTGCCTGCTCCTTATGCGCCTGCTCGAGCCCGTCGGTGTGCCGGGCGATGTGACGCATTTCCCTGGTGCCGCGCAGGCAGGCCAGGACGAGGATGACGTCTTCGAAGACGACCCATGCGGCGTGTTCGAGCCAACGCCACGGACTGGGCGTGAGCAATCCGTACACGGATTGCGGCCAGAAGATGCCGCGCAGGATGTGGTCTGCCGCCACCACCAGTGTCGCCGGCACCAGCACCCGCCAATCGCGATAGAAGGCCAGAAACGCGAGCGAGCCAAAGACATGGAAATGGGTTTCGATGCGCCCGCCTGTCAGGTGGATCAACAGCGCCCCCATGAGCATCTGTGCGACGGCGATGGCGTAGCGAGTGACCGCGTCGCCGGGCCGCAGGATCGCCAGCGCCACAGGCAAGGCCGTGATCGTGCCGCCAAGCAGTACCGCCGCCCAGACGTGCAGGTGCACCGTACTGGCGGTGCCGTTCCAGGCCCGAGGCGAGATCCACAGCGCGAAGCAGATCGCGGCCAGCCACTGCACCGCCATCAACTGTGCGAGGACGCGGTCGGTGCGCTCGAAAAGTCGATGCTGGTGGTTTCGAAACAGTTGCTCGACACGCACCGCGTCAGGCTGAAACGTCCTGTCGTCGAGCAGCTCGTCCCCTGCCGTGGCCACTGCGCTCATCAGTTCCGCACTCCCTGTCATGAACCTCGAGAGAGCTAATCGACGGCAAGTGACCGTGCTTGAACGAGTTCAAGACGTCTCCCTACCTGCCGATATAGGTGCGAGCCCCACCGGGTTTCGCGAGCAGTGCGCTGTTCGCAGGTGGCCATGCAGCGGATTCTGATCGTGGAAGACAACGACTTGAGCCGGGATGTGCTGGTTCGACGCCTCGCGAAGAGCGGGTATGACGTACGCGCTGCGGGCGACGGTCGCCAGGGGCTGGCGATGGTCGACGTCCATCGTCCCGACCTGATCCTGATGGACCTCGGGCTGCCAGAGATTGACGGCTGGGAGTGCATCCGACGTCTTCGTACCACCGATCACACCAGGCACATCCCGATCATCGCCATTACCGCGCATGCACTGGTGGGCGACCGCGAGGCTGCGCTGGCGGCGGGTTGCGACGATTTCGATACCAAGCCGATTGACTTCAAGGGGCTGCTGGCGCGCATGCATCGACTGCTGCCGGCCCACGTCTGAGACATACCCATGCCATCACACCTCGCGACGCTGCTGCTGGTCGACGACAATGCGATGAATCGCGACGCGTTGTCGCGACGCCTTGAACGCACGGGGTATCACGTGCTGGTTGCAGAGAGCGGGGAAGAGGCCCTGGCGCTGGCCGCCACGCATCACATCGATCTGGTGCTGCTCGACGTGATGATGCCTGGCATGAGCGGCACGGAAACGCTGACGCGTCTTCGCCAGAACCGCGTGCTTTCCGATCTGCCGGTGATCATGGTCACGGCCAAGGACGCCAGCGGTGACATGGTCGAAGCCCTCGACCTTGGCGCCAACGACTACGTGACCAAGCCAGTCGACTACGCGGTGGCACTCGCGCGCATCCGTACGCAGCTGACGGCGCGGCGTTCCGACCCGCTGACCGGCCTCCCCAATCGCGTGCTCTTCATGGACCGGCTGACCGCGGTGCTGCAGAGACCGGCTACCACCCCCGACTCGGGCTTTGCCGTGTTCTTCATCGATGTCGATCGCTTCAAGGTCGTCAACGATAGTCTTGGTCACCTGGCCGGCGACCAGCTGCTCGTCGAACTCTCGCACCGATTTCAGCGCTCGTTGCGCGCCACCGACACGGTCGCTCGTATTAGCGACTGCACACTGGCGCGAATGGGGGGCGATGAATTCACCGTGCTGATCGACGGCGTCACTGCCGTGGACCATGCCTGCCTGGTCGCCGAGCGACTGCTTGCGGTGGCCGGCGAGCCGATTGCCCTCGCAGGGCGCGACGTGACCGTGACGCTCAGCATCGGCATTGTCATGAGCGACCCCCGCTATGCGAGGGCCGACGACATGCTCCGTGACGCCGACACGGCGATGTACTGCGCGAAGGCGTCAGGGAAGGCACGCGTCGAAGTCTTCGACCTCTCGATGCTCGAGGCCGCCATGGCTCGATTGCAGATTGAAACCGATCTCCGCAAAGCTGTCGTCAATGGTGAACTGGCGCTCCACTATCAGCCGATCGTTGCGATGCGGGAGCGTCGTCTGTCGGGATTCGAGGCGCTGCTTCGCTGGCACCATCCCGAGCGCGGTATGGTGTCGCCCGATCAGTTCATCGGCATTGCCGAAGAGACAGGGTTGATCGTCGAGATTGGCGGCTGGGCGCTTGCCGAGGCGTGCCGGCAGATGCGCGCCTGGGATGCCGAGTTTCCGGAGCACCGCGACCTGGTGATGAACGTGAACCTGTCGGCCCGGCAGTGTCTGGAGCCGCAGTTGCTCGGCGACGTCACGCGCGTGTTGAGCGAGACCGGACTTCCCGCGCACAGGCTCAAGCTGGAGATCACCGAATCGGTGATGCTCGCCGAATCCGACCTCGTGGAGAAGACGCTGCACGCGCTGCACGGCATGGGCGTGCAGCTCGGTCTCGACGATTTCGGGATGGGGTACTCCGCGCTCAGCTACCTGCGGCGTTTCCCGTTCCGCACGATCAAGATCGATCGTTCATTCGTGAGCGACATCGACAACGCCGAGAAAGTCGAAATCGTGCGCGCGATCGCGGCGCTCGCGGCCGGATTGTCGATGAACGTGACCGCCGAAGGCATCGAAACCGAGGAGCAGGTCGCGAGGCTGCGCCAGCTCGACTGCGAACTGGGACAGGGCTTCCTCTTTCACCGACCGCTGACCAGCGACAAGGCGCGCGAAGTGCTGCGTGCTGACTCGATCGACGCCGCGGCGGCGCGCTCGGTCGCCTGACGCTACCGCCGGCGCTGCAGTTCGGCGAGCTTGGCTTCGGCCAGTTCCTTCACCGGCGGACCATCGTCAGTGAGCCAGCTTTGCGACGCCGCCGCCACACGCCACGCGGCCTCGGCCTCGATGCGGTTGCCGAGATTCTCGGCGCAGAGACCCATCAGGTATTGCACCGTCCCATTACCAACGCCCGGGCCTTCCGGCAATGTCACCTTCTGCAACTCGACGCGTGCTTCGCTCCACGCCTGCAGGCGCGCGAGCGCGGCGGCGGCGTTGAGCCTGACGATCGGTTCTTCACCGGCCGGCATCGGTGACGACAGGCGCGAACGCAGGTCGAGCAGCACGCGGTTGGCCATCAGCATCTGGTCGTTCATGCCAATGAGGCGCGGCGTCATCGCCACCTTGATGTCGGCTTTCTTCACCGCACCGGCGCGATCCTTGAGCTCGAGCGCCAGTGTGTCGTTCGCCGTCTTGCCGGCCAGCGCCGCGGCCAGCGCCGTGCTGTCGGCAATGGTCTGAGTGCCGACGCGCGTCACGATGTCGCCGACCTGCACATTGGCTCTGGCGGCCGCGCTGTTGGCCTGGACACCGACCACGGCCGCGCCTGGCACGTCGGCCACGTCGACGACCGACAGGCCGAGCGTGGGTCGCGTGAACGTGAGCGGGCGATCGAGCACGGTCACCGCATCGGCAATCGAGTCTGGCCGATCGAGCGTGAGTTCGATGACGTCGGGAATGGAACTGCCGGCGCTCAGCAGCGACACGACGACGCGGTTGCGATTGAGTGCGGACGGGACAGCCACCGACGCCACACCCTGCGCGTCGAACGCCTGGGCGATCTTCGTTGACAGGTCGCGGCGCATCGGCGCCGTGATGTCGCCAGAACTGCCGAGCGGACGGCGGTTGGCGTCGAACGTCAGCCAGTCGTTGGGCAACTGCGACGCGCGCAGCGTCTGCTCGACGCGGTCAGCGGGCGGCGCGAACACGAGCACGCTCTTGAGGGGCTCGAGCGCCCGTTCAACGACGACACGCAGGTCGGCGCCGAGAGCGCCGACGGCGCCGGCCGACACCAGAGCAAAGGCCGGACGAAGGTCGCCATTCACCTCGACGCGCTGGTTGGCCTTGGCATCGATCCGGCGAGAGAAGCGGCCGTTCGGCGCGCGCATCTCGACCACATGCTCGCCTTCGCACAGTTCTGCGGTGAACGGCGCCACGCCTTTGTCTTGGCCGTCGATGAACACCCGAGCGCCAGGCTGGGTGCTGCGCGCGATCACCGTCGCGACGGCCGGCGCGAGTTTGACCGGATCGAGCACGACGTCTTCGAGCCGGGCCACGTCCATGCGCCGTTCGGCCGACACGAAGCAACCCTTGCGGAACTCGATGCGATGGGCGCCGACGCCAATGTCCGTGAGGGTCATCACGGCCGACAGTTGCGTCATCGGGACACCGGCGCGGGCCGCGCGGTCGGTGTAATCAGCGGTCGGAGGGCCGACCGCGGTCTTGCCGCGGACGACACCGTCGACCAGCACGTCGACATCTGCGGGGCTGGTGACGAGCGCGATCACCGCCGATTCCCTCGCCAGCGTCAGGCTGGCTTCGGTGATGGCACTGGCCGCGGCCGAAAACGTGGCGGTGCCGTCGCGATAGCCCACACGCTTCGCGGTCAACGTGTGATCGCCGACCAGCACCGGAATCGTGACATTGGGGGTGACGGCGACGCCGTCGAGCATCACCTCCGCATTCGGCGGCACAATCACCAGCGTGGCACTGGTGACCGTGTTCTTCCTGGCATCGTCGAAGATGGTGACGACGCGCGGCGAAATCTGGCCGGTGAGCGAGCGCGAGGGATCGACGCGGAGCAGCGAAATGAAGTCCTCGCGGGCGCCGGCCTGATCGCCGAGCCCGAAGCGGGCACGAGCGCGCATTTCGTAGGCGTCGGCGAGCAGCCGACGCGTGTCTTCGGTGCGGCGCGACGCCAGCACGGCGATCGCCCGATCGAGCGCCGGCACGGCCTGTTCGTAGTCGAGCGAGTCGAACCGCCGCCTGGCTTCCGCCACCTGTGCCTGCACTTCGGCGAGGTCGCCTTGCGCGTACACCGGTGCGGCCGTGGCCAGCGCGGAGAGGAGCAGCGCCGCCGGGATGAGTCGTCGGAACATCGCGCTCATTGATAGACCTGAATGCGCTTGGCGCGCTCGTCGAAGATATACAGCCGGCCGGCGCGATCGAGGGAGAAGGCGTTGGCCTTCGAGAACGATCCCGGGTTCTTCTCCGGAATCGCCAGACTGGTGATCAGCTTGTTGCCCTTGGGCGAGAAGACGAACACAGTGCCCTTGCCGCGGTCGAGCACGTAGAGCTGGTCGAAGAAGTCGTAGGCAATATCCACCGGCTCACCGAACTCGTAGCCGGTGCCCTTGTTGGCGAGCTTGCCGAGCGCCTTGCTGTCGCGGTCTGATACGAACACGCTCTTCGTGTCCTTGTCGAGCATGGCGACATCGTCGACGCTGTTGATCGTCATCCTGATCGCCGCGACCTGGGCAAACGGCCCGACGACCTTGCCTTCCGCATCGACCTTGATGACGGCCTTTTCGTCGTAGTCGGACACCAGGCGTTCACCGCGCGCCCGAGGCAGCACGGCCGGAATCTTCTCGATGTAGCGGACCTTGCCGTCGCGTTCGGTGACGAACAGGTTCTGCGTACCCGCCTTATCGACGATCAGGTTGCTGCCGCGCGCGACGACGACGCGATTGTTGGCGTCGACGTAGAACGCCGACGGCTCCTGCGCCGCAATTGTGGCCGCCACCGCGCCCTTCTCGTCGAAGACCGCGACGCCGCTCTTGTGGCCGAGCATCAGGCGTCCGTCCGGTTCGACGTGAAGACCGATGACGTCGCTGTAGTTGGCGCGGATATCGCCGATCAGCTTGCCGCTGAACGTGTACGGCGGCTGCTGCGGTGCGCGCACGTAGAGGCGATAGAGAATCGTGTTCAGGTTCAGCGCCTCGGCCGCCACCGACGTGCCGGGAAACTGCTGGCGCACCCACTGAATTTCCTGCAGTGCGTTGGCGGCGTTGCCTTGCTGCACCAGGCAGTAGCCCGCGCCCATCGCGGCGCGTGCCGCCCAGATCGAGCGCGGATACTCGACACGCACGCGGCGGTAGCGGTCGAGTGCCTCGTCGACACGACGGACGGTTCTGAGCGTTTCTCCGGCGAAGAAGCCGGCGGCCGCCACGCCTTCAGTGCCGGGGAACAGGCGCGACACGCGCTCGAAGCTCGCCATGGCCGAGTCGATGTCGGCCGGCGTGCGCCCCCTGGTGAGGGCGAGGCGTCCGGAGATGACGTGCGCCATCGGCGCCGAATCGCTGTTGGCGAAGTCTTTCAGCAGGCGGTCGATCGCCTTCTGCGTCGCATCGAGATCGTGCGCGATGTCGATCTGATACTCGGCAATCTGCAGCAGTGCGTTGTCGGCGACCGTGCTCTCCGGGAACGAGTCGGCCACGGCCTGCAGATCTTTCACGCCGTCGGCAAACCGCCGGTTCTGCATGAAGCTGAGTCCGCTCTCGTACTGGCGACGCGCGAACTCCTCGTTGTTGGCCTGCTGCGCGCCCACCGGCGCCAGCCACGCGAGCACGACAATCGGAATGAAGCGCAGGGTATTAGTCATCGGATGGCCGCCACATAGTTCTGTCCGGCACGAATAGTTGCGTAGTGACTCTTGACCACATCGCCGCCGCAGACGATGTCCACCTTGTAGTTGCCGGCGGCGATCTCCTTGATCTCGAGCGGGGGATTGCCGAGTTTGCGCGACCCAATCGCCACGTCACAGGTTTCCTCGGCGCTTCTGACCTGCAGGCTGCCGAGTCCTGGTGCGACGAACTCGAAGGGCTGGGTCGGCGACCCTTCGACGCGAACGGTCTGGCTGAGGAAATACTGCGCCGACTGCAGACGGAGCGCTTTCCCCGCGGGCTGTTTCAGTTCGTGCGAGGTTTTCGCGGACGACACCGATCTGCTGCCGTCGAACACCTCGAACGGGTAGCCACCGCTCAGGGTGACGCTGACCATGGCCGCGGGCCGCGCCGGCGCGGCGGCGGCCGCCGCCGCGGTCGGACGTGCGGGGGTGTCGGTTGTGGGCGCCGGGGCGGTGGCACCACTCGCAGACGCCGTGTTGCTGTCCGGCGTGGCGGTGGCTGCACTCGGCGACGTGCCAGAGGGGGTCGACGTGGACGCCGTCGGCCGTACCGGCGTGGTCTGGCCCGGCGTCGACGTGCTCGCCGAGCCTGCCCCCGATGCGGGAATCGCGGCCTTCGCCGCGCTGGGCGCTGGCGTGGGTGTGCCGCTGCGCGAGTAGACAATGCCACCGATGATGACGGCGACGACGGCCACGCCGATGCCGACCATGACCATGGGGCTGCGCGAGGTATCGGCCGCGGCCGCGGCGGCGCGCGTCAACTCCGCGTCTTCCGGTTTGGTGAGCGGTTTCGGCGAGGTGTGGCCCGCGCCGCCCGACTTCTTGAAATCTTCGTGCAGCGCCCGCATCACCTGCGTGCTGGCGAAGCGCGTTTCGTCCATGCGCTGGTTCGACAGCGACGGATGCAGGTTCTTCCGGACCGACTGCAGTTCCCGGCCGAAGGCATCTGCCGACTGGAAGCGGTCGTCAGGATTCTTCTGCAGTGCCTTGACCACGACGGCCACCACTTCCGGCGGCAGCGTCGGCGCGTGATTGGTGATCGGCGTCGGTTCGTCCTTGAGGATCTTGACGATCACCGAGGTCGGGGAATCGCCCTCGAACGGCTTGCGTCCGCACAGCAACTCGTAGAGCACGACCCCCGTGGAGAAGACGTCGGCGCGGCCGTCCACCGATTCGCTGCCGCCCACCTGCTCGGGAGACATGTACGACGCGCTGCCGAGCACATCCCCCTGGCGAGTCAGCGTGGAACTCGTCAGCTTGGCAATGCCGAAGTCGAGCAGCTTGACCGACCCGTCTTCGAGGATGAAGACGTTGTCGGGCTTGACGTCGCGATGGACGACGCCCTGCTCGTGCGCGTAGCTCAATCCTTCGCAGAGCTGCGCCATCACGTTCAACTTGTCGTCGATGGTCAGCGCCGGCGTCGCGGCCATGCGCGCGGTCAGGCTCTGGCCGCGCAGGAACTCCATCACGATGTAGGGGACGTTCGATTCTTCGGCGAACTCGAAAATCGTGACGATATTGCGGTGATTGAGCTTGGCGGCCGCACGGGCTTCGCGATAGAAGCGAGGCCGCATCTGCTCGGTGTCTTCCGAGAAGTCGGCGTGCATCAACTTGATGGCGACTTCGCGATCGAGCACGGGATCGAAGCCGCGATAGAGCACGCCCATGCCGCCCTTGCCGACGCGGTCGAGCACCTGGTAGCGACCGATTTTTTCCAGCTTTGGCGGCTTCTGCGGCACGGTCATGACACGGTCTCAATCGCCTGCGCGGTTTTCAGGGTGACGATCAGCGAACGATCGGACGGGGAACGTTCGACGACAAAGGTGAGTGCCGAGGGACCGGCGTCTGACGCCGCATGCATCCGCTCGGTGAGCACGTCGCCAAGGACTCGACCGACGAGCGCCTCGGGCGCGACGCCGAACAACGCGTGGCACCCTGGCGTGGCGGTCGCAATCTTCAGGTCGGCGCCGACGGTCACCCGCGCCTCGGCCGACGGTGCAGGCGGTGTTGCCCTGGCTGTGACATGCGCCGGCGGTATGACCGCGACAAACGTCGCGTCAAGACCGAGAGAGCCTGGTGCGATCGTCCGATCGAGATCGATGTTCGACATGGCCTTCTTCATCGACGCCATCGTCGCGTCGACGTCTGACAGCCCAGCGGGCGGCGTGAGCATCGCGCCAGCGACGAACGTGGCGTCCGGATCGCTGGCGGTGGGCGTCGTGGGCGGCAGGCCGCGGCCCGCCACGAATGTCGCGTCACCGTCCGCGAACGAGGCGGGCGCCGGGGCGGTCTCGGCATCGCTCGACGTGCTGTGGCCGATCGGCGCCATGGTCGGGTCGGTGTCGTCCGCGGGTGACGTCGTGCTGCCGGCGGCGGCGGCTCGAGGCGCCATGGTCGGCTCTTCGTTCACGGGCCTGACCGGCAGGCGCGTGACGGCGGCGTCCTCGTCGGGCAATCGGGTGACGTCTGCGTCGTCATGGCCGGCGTGGGCGTGGGGCGGATGCGGTTTCGTGTCCTCGAGGTCGGCCAATCGTGCGGCGGGCGATGCCATCGTCGCCGACTCGTGGGCGGTGGTGGCGTGTGACATGGCATGGGCTTCCGGCGTCTCGAGGACGGCGTCCTCGACGTAACGCAGTTGCAGGTGCCCGAGCTGAATCAGGTCGCCCTCCTTCAGCCGCTGTTCGCGCACCTTGATGCCGTTGACGAGCATGCCGTTGCGGCTGCCCAGATCGCGGACGGTACAGCCGGAGACGGTGGTGACGAACTCGGCATGACGGCGCGACAGCAGCGGGTCGAGGTCGCTGATATGGCATGACGGATCGCGACCGACCGTGATGCTGGCGACGAGCACGAGCTCCCGCTCGGCCCGGCCATCGTGGATGATCAACTTGCGGGTCACAGGCGCACCATTCCAACGTAGGCCGCAATGCGCTTCCAGGCGGCCTGACCGCCGTTGGCATCGAGGACGTTCTGTAAATCGGCCCGCATCGACGAGCAGCTCGCGTAGCGAGCGTCGGGATTCTTTGCGAGTGCCTTGTACAGCACGCGGGAAATCGCTGCCGGTGCCTCAGCCTCTTTAATCGGCGCCGGGTCGTCGTTCAGTAGCGCCGTCAGCGTTCGGCGCAGATCGGGGCCGGCAAACGGCGAGCGGCCCGTCAGGATCAGATAGCAGACGGCGGCCGCCGAGAACAGGTCGGCGCGCGGATCGACCTGACGCCCTTCCGCCTGCTCAGGCGACATGAAGTCGGGCGTCCCGACGATCTGGCCGTTGGCCGTGAGGGTGGACGCCTTGAGCCGGGCCAGCCCGAAGTCGAGGATCTTCAGCGTCCCGTCGCGTTCGACGAACAGGTTGCCCGGTTTGACGTCGCGATGCACGATGCCGCGATCGTGTGCCGCCTGCAATCCGTCGCACAGCTGCACCATGAGCGACAGCTTGGCTTCGAGGGCCGCCGCCGGTTCGGTGTGCAGGTAATCGTTGAGCGGAAGTCCATCGAGTCGCTCCATCGCGATGAAGGGGCGTCCCTCGATATCGCCGGCGTCGAGGATGCGCACGATGTTCGGGTGCTGCAGT